>JAOAHJ010000012.1 GCA_026415295.1 Spirochaetota bacterium
TTCCAAGCAGTTCAGGGTCGAGAGCAACTTCTTTTTCAAGAGGCTCTTCTTCATTTACAGTAAAATTGTATCTATCAAAAACATCTAAAATACCATCACCAATATCGCCTTCTTTTGTTTTGTTAGTGTTCGAGAAAAGCCAGTTCGGCAAGTGAATATCGGTATTTTCCCAATCAAAGTTATTTATCGGGTCAAAAAGTCCACCATTTAAGAAAGGTATTTTACATTCAAATTTGCTGTAGTAATAGTCCTGAGCACTTCGATCTGTTCTTAATGCCTCATAAAAAAGTGGTTCAAGAATATCATTATAAAAGTTTTGATATTTTCCAAATTCTCCATTAAATAACTTTCTTATAAAGTCCTTTGAACCTTTTCCCCACTCTTTTCCCCTTTCTACACCAAACCAACCTTTTTTTTGTAAAAAGTAAAGAAATACAATTTGCCCTAAAAGTTTTTTTGCAAAATCAACACTATTTATTTTTTTATTTTCAAATTCTTGTTTTATCAAATTATTATTTTTAACTATATTATCAAGTTCTAATTTTGTTTTTATAAAGAGATTTCTATATTTTTCGAAAAATTCCTCTGTCACAATTTCTATATCAAAAGCTTTTTCTAAGTCTTCAAGAGTCGGTTTTAATCTATCATTTTCAAGAATAGGTAAAAATCTAGTTTGAGCTGTGTGACTTTTTTCATTTGGTCCTACAAGAAAAGACCACCTTTTTGCAGGTGTAAATTCTTCTTTAACTTTTGTCTTTCCAGAAGGTGTTTTTTCAAAACAATAATCCATTTTAACTAGAGAAAATCTCCAATCTTCCATTTCTGGAGATGCAAAAGCTACTAATGCTGCATCCTTAAGTTTTCCACCTCTACTTCCATTTAAATACCAAGCAATAAAATTTCTTTGCATTGTTCTTGCTCTTTCAATAGAACTCTCTTTCTTTAAGTAAACTATTAGTAAATCAATCTCTTTGTCGTTATATACATACTTCCCAATTCGCTCTAATACACTAATATATGGTTTAAATGGATCAGGGATATAATTTCCTTGATAAACAAAATTTCCTTCCTCTTCATAATATTTCAACAGATTCTTGACAAACTTAACAAACTGCACTTTGTTAAACTTATTTTCAAATGTTTCCATTATTAAATTTTTTGCTTGACTTCTATCCATAAAAAATTCTCCAAAAAATAATTAAAAAGCTATTTATGTACAAACAAAGATAAAATTACTTCTCTTTTTTCGTTAGATACATCATTATTTTTATTGTAATCACTTTCTAAAAGTTTCAAAGATATTTCTTTTTGTAATATATTAACAATTTTTAAGCTATTTATTAAATCTTCATAAGATATTTTGTTAACACTATTATATGCCCTATCAATAGTTTTCTTAGGTAAAATTCCCTCTTCAAGAGCTTTTATAACCTTTTTAAGATAATTTTCCTGTTCTTCAGTTAATTTTTTATTATTACTCAAATAAGCTTTAACTATTTTTAACAATTCTTTTTCGTTTCCACTCCTACGCTTTGCCTTCAATTCAACTATTTCATCAACAGTAGAATTAAAAAAGGCTGTTTTATTTTTATCCAGAAATTCATAATAATTTTGAAGAGGTATCTTTTCTCTAGTTTCATTATAACTACTTTCAAGTATTTTAGCAGTATTTACAAAATCAAGCTCAACAGTTTCCTTATCATTTGTTAAGAAAAATTTCATTAATTTACCTTTCCTAAAAAATGTTACTAAAGTATCTGAATGTATAACATCTTTAATTTTATCATTTGCTTTTTTTGCAGAACGAGCTTTTTTAGGAAGTAGTTTTATTTGATTAAAAAGTTCAGGGTTTTTGTCTCTAATTTCTTCAATAATTTTTAAGTACTTAATTTCACTATTTTCAATTTCCTCAGTTTCATTTGTATCCTGAGTTGACATAATTTTATCAAATAACTCATGAGAAGATACAGGTTCTCCTTCAGTTAATATTGCAGAGTCACCCCCAAGTAAAGTTAAAAAAGACTCTATTTTAGAACGAGCAATATATGTAAGTTCAATTTCAGAATCTGCCTGAGTAGTTGGAAAAAAGTTGAATGTAAATATTTTATCAAAAGGAGTATCTATACGATTTATTCTACCTATTCTTTGCATTATTCTTGTTGGATTCCAAGGTATATCATAATTAATAATAACATTTGACCGATGTAAATTTACTCCTTCAGACAATACATCAGTTGATATAAGAATTCTATAATCATCCTTTTTATTTTTTGCACGAGCATCAAAGTTTTCTATAACTTTATCTCTTACTTCTTCTGAAGATTCACCATGAAACATTAATGCTATTTCCCCAAAAGTACTATTTATATTTTTTGTTAAATATTCTGCTGTTTCTTTTGATTCTGTAAATAAAACCAATTTGTTCTTTTTAAGAAGTTCATTATTTTTTAAATTCTTTATAAAAGTATCAAGTTTGGGATCTCTTTTTACTGTTTCCCACATAGATTTTATAGTCTCTAGAATTTCCAAATCATGTTTCAAATCAGTTAAAAAATCTTCTCTGAAATCTTTAGCATCATATCTTTCAGCTTTTTCATCATCAATAAGTTTTTGAATTTCTTCATCATTCCCTTCTTCTAAATACTGATAGATATCGTCTA
This sequence comes from Spirochaetota bacterium, assembly GCA_026415295.1. Taxonomy (NCBI): domain Bacteria; kingdom Pseudomonadati; phylum Spirochaetota; species Spirochaetota bacterium. The sequence continues at coordinate 2,661 of JAOAHJ010000012.1, forward strand.
AATACTTTTGGCTTATAAAGACATATCCATTTTCATAAGCTTTTATAAACATTTTATAAGAATTTATAAATCTATCTATACTCTTTCTAAAAGCATAAAAACTTGATTCTAACCTTTTAACCAATAAAATCTTCATGAATCCACCCATATTTATCTGGGACTGTTCAAGTAAAACATCTATATGTTTATTAAGATAAATTAATGGTGTATAACGAGAATATTTAAAATCTTGAGTTATTAATTTAACAGTATTCATAAAGATCTTGTCTTCTTCATAATTTAATTGATAAAAAATCGGTATAGGTTTCTCAACTTCTGGAAATCCTATATTATTTTTTTTCAAATCTTCAGCAAAATATTTTTCAATTTCACCCCTTGTTCTTCTTACCATAATGTATTTTAATATTTTTTCTCTTATTTCATATGCGTTGTTTTTTACTACTTCAAGATACTTATCATAATCTTTGGATCTATTATATTTTTTTAATCTATTATTCATTCCCTTGAAAAAATCCTCAATATTTGGGATACCTGGAATATTACTATTTCTTGGTGGTTGAAATAATTTAATTTGATTAAAAATATCTATAGGTGAATTATTGTAAGGAGTTGCAGAAACAAGTATCACTCTTTTACCTCTACATATCTCTGTTATATCTTCATATCTATTAGTATTTTCATTTCTAAAATGGTGAGACTCATCAATGATAATGTTTGAATATTCCCTATTTTCAAGAAGCTCTTTAGCATCTTCAAGCTTTCCAATTGATACATAATCTGCATATATTCCAAAATCTGCAAAAACATTTGGCCATGAACCAGGATTACTTTTCTTAAGAAGAGCAGGTGGTGCTATTACAATTGTTCTACCATCTAATTGACTTGCAAGAAGTGCTCCCATATATGTTTTGCCAAGACCTACAACATCAGAAATAAAACAACCTCCATATTGATCAATAATTTTTTTGGCATTTAATACAGCTTGTTCTTGATATTTAAATTTTTTAAAGTTTTGTGGCACAAATTTTAAATATAGTTCTTCTGATATATTTAACTGGTCTTTAAAGTACTCATATAAAAATTTTAAATACAATTGATAAGGTGTTATATTTTGATTTAACCAAGTTCTTTTTTCAATTGTTTCTACATATGTTTCACTTACATCTACACTTTCTTTCCATAACTCTTCAAATTTACTTTTTGCAAACTCATAATCTGATCTATTTTTAAGTTCAACATTAAACTCAAGATTATCAATTAATCCTGATTTTGTAAAATTACTTGAACCAGTTATTACTCTACCTATATCTCTATCGCCTTCAGCAAAAGTTATGATATAGAGTTTAGCATGAATATTTTTAGAGGGGTATGCTCTAATTTGTAATTTACCTGATTTTATCCATTCGATAAATTTTATTACCCCTTCCTCTACATTAAAATTATCTTCAGATTCTACCATTTCGCTTACAACAGAATTTTCAAATTCATCTTTTGTTTCAGCATGAGATAGAAGATCAAATACATCTTTATTTGTTTGAATACCAACTAATATTCTAATCTTTTCAGTATTTTCTAAAGCATTTTGAATATAATAGAATCCACTTGTATAAAAGTATCCAACAAGACAGTCAAAAAATCTGGAACCTTTTATAATCTGTTCAAACCTATTTTTTAAAGTCTTTCCATCTTCATTTGTTATAAAAGTTAAATCCAATGACGACCTAATATCACCACTCATAATAATATCCTTTTAAATAAAGATACACTAAAAAACTGTCAAATATTGTCGAATTGTAAAATTTTTTTAAAAAATTTTTAAAAATTTATTGATTTTTACTCTTTTAAAATTTTTAATGACTGTTTATAAACTCTAAAATAGTTCTTTTCGCTTCCTCACCTCCATTATCAAGTAAAACCATGTGCCCACTATTTTTAAAAATTAAATGTTTGCAATTATTCTCTTTTGAAAGAATTTTTGCAAAAAAAAAGGACTACAATCTTGAAGACAATTTTTAAAAACTTAGATAGTTTTTCATTTTTCATATTTATTTCCTCCAAAAATTATTTTATACATTTATTTTCTTTTTCATAGAGAAGTTGCCCACATGCACCTTTTATTTCTCTACCTCTTCTAAACCTTATTGCTACATTTATTCCATTCTTTTCTAAAACTTCTCTAATATTATTTATTTTTTCTCTATCTGTTGCCTTAAAATCTATACCATCTACAGTATTATATTCTATTAAATTAACAAAGTTACCTAATCTTTTTGAAATATTTATAAGATTTTTTATCTCCTCCTCTGTATCATTAATTCCTTTAATTAAAGTATACTCAATAGTAACTCTATTTTTGGTTCTATTGTAATATTCTTCGAATTTTTTAATAATATTTTCAAGATTACTACTTATAGGAATAATTTTTTTTCTTGTTTGTTCAATAGTGCTATGCAAAGAAAATGAAATCCTGACTGGAATATGAAACTCAAAAAGTTCATCAAGTTTATTTTCTATTCCACAGGTTGATATAGTAATTTTTCTTGAAGATATATTAAAAAATTCATTGCTATTTAATATTTCAATTGCTGCAAAAACATTGTTTAAATTCAAAAGAGGTTCTCCCATTCCCATAAAAACAATATTATCTATAGGTTTTGTTTTTTTATTAAGATTAAATTTATTTATTATAACATTTCCTGCTAATAGAACCTGCTCTATTATTTCAAAAAATGTCAAATTTCTTTGAAAACCACAGTTCCCAGTTGCACAAAACTTACATCCTACAGGACACCCTATTTGTGATGAAACACATAATGTAAATCTATCATAATCTTTTAATATAACCTCCTCGATAATAAAACTGTCAAATGTTTTTAGTTTTAATTTTATAGTTTCTGTGTTTTTCTCTTCTAGTATCTCTATTAACTCGATAGAATATGTTTTTTTATATTTCGATATTAAACTTTCTCTTATTTGTTTTGATAAATTACTCATATTAGAAAATTTGTCTTCATATTTATCAAAAATCCAATTATGAATTTGCTTATATCTATAATTATTATCAAAATTTAGTTTGTAATCACTTAATTCTATATTACAATTTTCAATTTTTGAATTATTTGAACTATTTGAATTATGATTAATATATTTTTCTTTATATTTAGCTTTATCATTTAATATATTTTTTAAGTATTTATAATTATTAGAACTATCTTGTATAACTTGGTTTTCAAATAATTCTGAAAAAAAATCCAATAAAAAAAAGAGCATATATAATGCCTTCTAAATAAATTTTTTAATATATTTACAATAAATATATCAGATAATAAAAAAATAAAACTAAGAAAAAAATAAAAATAAATTTTAGTTGATTTTAAATAATTTTTGTATTATTTTTATTTAGGTGAGTGAGTAATCATTCACTTTATGATTTTCTACTTTTTAATTTTTTTATTTCAATTTTTTACAAAATTTAAAGTATTTAATAAATTCAAAATTTAAAGGTTAATAAACTAATGAATAAAAAAGATTTAATTATTGATACTGCAATCGAGATACTAAAAGAATCAAATTATCATAATATGAAAACTTCCATTATAGCAAAAAAGCTAAATATTGCTGAAGGCACTATATATATATATTTCAATTCTAAAAAGGAGATTTTTATCGAAGCAATAGAGAAAGTCTCAAACAATCTACTTAACTTTTTTATTGATATTATAGATAAAGAAAGATCTCTTAAGGAAAATTTAGAAAACTTAGCTAATAATTTTTTAATAAATAATGAATTCTTCTTCAATAATTATAATGTACTTTATAAATCATTTTCAGAAGTTGATGATGATAAAATTAAAGAAAAGCTTTCATTGATATTTGATAAAAGTATAAGCTATATCTATGAAAAAATAACACAAATTAAAGAATTAACTAATAAAAAAATTGAAAAGGAGAAAATAAAATTGATTATTCTCTTTTTATGGGGTTTAGGGGATATTTCATGGAAAAAATGGACAATAAGTAATAAAAATTTAATAGAAGAATTTGATTATAGAATAATTGTAGATTTCATTTATTCACTACTTGAAATATAAAGTTGTGAATGTTTATTAATATAAAGTATAAAGCTTAACAATATGAAGTTTAATAATATAAATTTTATTAATAAATTTTTTTAATATAAATTTTATTTAATTTGAATAATTAAATTATTTTTATTTTTTTTAAAAAATAAAATGAGTGAGTAATCACTTATTTATTTAAAAAATAATTAGTTTTATGATTTTTACTTAAAAACATAAATAAAACTTTTTATTAATAAAAAATTAAGGAGGTAAATTATGGTTTGTATAACTGGTGGAACTGGTCATCTTGGAAATGTTCTTATTAGAAAATTAATTGAAAAAAACTCAATGCAAAATGAAAAAGAAAAAATTAGAGTTTTAGTTTTTCCAACAGATTCTATTGATCACATTAAAGATTTGGATGTTGACATTGTTTATGGGGATGTAAGAGACAAAAATTCCCTTATTAAAGCTTTTGATAACTGTGACATAGTTTACCATTTAGCAAGTTATATTAGTATAATTCCTGGGGAAAAAAGAATTTTGGAATCAATTAATATTAAAGGAGTAGAAAATGTAGTTGATGCTTGTAAAATTTGCAATGTTAAAAGACTTGTTTATGTTTCTTCAATACATGCTTTTCAAGATATTCCTATTGGCCAAGTTATTGATGAAAATACTCCTATTTCCCCAGAACTTGCTATTGGAGACTATGGAAAATCTAAAGCAAAAGCTACTTTATACGTAAAAGAAAAAGCAAAAGATTACATTGATGCAGTTATAGCATGCCCAACAGGAATCATTGGCCCTTATGATTTTAAAATATCAAGGATGGGAAAATTTTTTCTCGACTTTGTAAATTCTAAAATTCCTTTCAACATAACAGGAGAATACAATTTTGTAGATGTAAGAGATGTTGCTGAAGCTCTAATTTTACTTTCGGAAAAAGGGAAAAGAGGAGAAGTTTACATTTTAGGTGGTGAAACAATTAAAATACCTAAAATTATCGAATACTTTTCAGAATACTCTGGTAAAAGAAGACCAAAAATTACTTTACCAATTTGGATTTTGTATCTAATTGTTCCTTTTTTAAATCTTTACTATTTAATTTTTAAAAAACCTGGTAATATTACTTTAGAATCTATAAAAATATTGCAAAGTAACGCAAATATATCTTATGAAAAAGCAAAAAAAGATATTAATTATAAACCTAGACCTATTAAAGAAACTATAAAAGATATGGTTTTTTGGTTTAAAAGTTATTTAAATATGTGCTAAATAAAGTTAAATAAAAAAAATACAAAAAATTTAAAATTATAAAAAATATAAACTAAAATAAATTAATTAATGAAAAAGCTTAATATTTTAATATTGATACTTATTTTGTTATTTTGTTCTTTTCACTCATTTTTAATATTTTCATCAGATAAAATTGAAAAAATTAATTATCCAAATAAATTTGGTATATGGTTGTGGTTTATTGAGGATACTTCCTTTAAGTCCCATGAAGAATTAGCAAATTTTTTATCAAAATTAGGAATTAGAAGAATATATATTAAAGTTGGAGATGGTTCATATAACCCAAATGAGTGGCCTGAAATAAATGACAATAAATTATCGTATATATATAATAAGTTTGGAATTGAAGTTTGGGCCTGGTCCTACAATTATCCCAAAAATGAAGCTGACCAGGCTAAAAATCTTTATTTTGCTGCCAAAAATGGTTATAAAGGATATGTTATTGATATTGAAGATGAATTTGAGAATCAAGAAACCTATACAGAAAAACTTTTTAATGAATTTTACCTTACTAAACTTAAACTAAGAAAAGAAAAAATAATAGATGAAAATTTTAAAATATACTGCACTACTTTTTCAAATCCATCTGAAAAAAATATTTATATAAATATTATTGATAAATATGTAGATGGATTTATGCCACAAACTTATTTTGAAGAATGGGGGGAAAGTTTTTTAAAAAATTTTAGCTTAAAAGATTATGAATATTGGATAGACAAAATAAATCAAGAATTTAGAAACTTAGGGTGTACAAAACCAATCTATCATATATTTAGTATACTTAAAGGGAAATTACCAGCTGATTTGATAAGTAAACTCCTTATAAAAGGAGGAAAGGAATCTTCATTATGGAGAATACCATCTAAAGAAAATAATGAAATAATTAACTTAATAAAAAATATTAATTGGTATTATAGATTTGATTTATTTAGTTTTTAATTTCTTTTTAGAATATATTTAAATATTTATTTATTTTCGAAATTATTATTTTCTCATTATAAATTCTTTTAATTTTATTAAATAAAACATTATTATATTTTTTGATTTTATTAATTTTTTTTTCATTTAAAATAGCAAAAACACTTACTATATTGTAAAAACTTTTGTACAACTTCAAATTTTTATTTGAAAATTTTGAGGCATAATCATTATATCTATTAATTAAATCAATAAATCTCTCTTCTATTGTAACAATTTTTGAGTGTTTGACCATTTTATCAGAAAGATTTATAATTTTTGATGGAATAGAAATATTTCCAATTTCAAAATCTTTAACAAGATGTTCTTTTGAAATTCGTGCTTCAAAATTTAAACCTAATTCTTTCAAAAGTTGATATCCTTTTTCTGCATGATTTTCATTTCTATCTTTAATCTCTATATATTTTGCTATATCATGAAGCAACCCAGCACAAAAAAACTTTCTTAAAAAAAGAAAAACTTCATTTCTATTTTGGACTATTTTTAAAAATAGATTTTCAAAAAATTTTTTATAATTATTAATTTTGTCTATTTTATCATTATTAATATCAATTTTTACAAAATTAAAAACTAATTCATATACTTTTTTATTGCTTATATAAGTTTTACTAAAATTATAATTTTTATTACTATTGTAACTATATATAAAATTATAAGTTAAGATACCTTGCAGTAAAATAAGGTAGGAATTTAATGAAACCTGAATACTATGATTTATAATATTTATTGGTATATTAAATTTAAAATAGAAACTAAATGTTTTATTGATCACCTCATAAAATAAAAAACTTGATTTTGAAATAAAATTTACAAAATAATTAAACCCCAAATTTTGATTATTATATTTATTCAAATTTACAATGAGATCTTTTCTTTTTTGGAAATATTTGCAGATAAACTTAAAAAATATACTAACCTTTTTTTTGAAAAAATCTTTCAGAAACTCATTATCTGTTTTAATTTTATATGAATCTATTAGCATCTATAAAATTAATCTATATTAAAATTATATTTGATAAATAAAAAATTCTAATAAAATAGATTTATATATTATTTATTTTAACAAACTCACAATAAAAGGTAAACCTACAAAAGTTCCTATAGAAGATCCAATAGAACCCATGATAAAAACAAGCAAGATTTTTGTTATTCTGTTTTTTATAAAACCTTTAAAAGTTGTCATATCCTCACTTAAATTTTCAAAATCTTTAACCCTAGGTTTTTTAAAAAAAGCTTCAATAATTGCCAAAACAATTCCAGCCCCAATAGTTGGGTTAAGAGAAGTTATTGGGGAAACAACCCATGCAGAAACGATAGTTAAAGGGTTTGCAAGTATAGGAATTAAAAATAATGAAGTAAAAAACCCATTAGCAACGACCCAATATTTAAGCATATTTAAAGCAATTGTTTTTCCTTTAATAAATCCAAGAATTATTATTATTAAAAAAATTAGAGGAACAATGTAACTAGCTATATTTACTTTATTCTTTTTTTCGGGAACAGTTTCAATTGAAACATCATAATTAAATCTATTTGCAAGGAGAGTCTTAATTCCACTTAGATGACCTTTACCTATAATACAAACTATTTTTTTACCTTCGGAATTTATTATTTTATTAGCAATATAAAGATCTCTTTCATCAATTAATGTCTTTTTTATAAATGGAAGATTTTTAGAAAATTCAGTCATAAGAGAAGAGAGAAGATCTCCATCTTCCATAAGTTCTTTAATTTGACTTTCATTTATTTTTTCTTTCTCAAAAATTGACTCAAAAATTGTCTCAAGTATTATCATCTTTTCTTTAAATGAAGCAAGACTCCACACCCTTTTTAATGTAATATTTATATCTCTATCAGCAAGAACTATATTTATTCCTTTTTCTTTTGCAATATTAACACCCTCAATCATATCCTGACCTGAAATTGAATCAAGTTTTAGTCCAATTCTTTTTTGAAAAGAAGATAAAATGAATGTTGCAAAAAGAAGGAACCCTTTTCCCTCTTTTATTACTTTTATAATATCTAGATTTTGCCACCTTTCTTTTTCAATTATACTTTTATATCTTGATTCACAAAGTTCTACAGCAATTGTATCTGGATTAACTTCTTCTATTATTTCTCTTATTTGTTTAACACTATCTTTTGAAACATGAGCAGTACCCACAAGGTATATTTCTTTCTCATCTTTTGTAAGTTTAACAACATTTTCATTTATTATTTCTTCTTTAAAAAGTTGCATAATATTTTTCCTTATAAAATTTCTAAGAATAAAAAATAAAATCAGTTTTGTAACCAAAATTAATATAGTTTATAAAAAAAAATTCTCAATATAAGGTTTTTATAAAAAAAGAGTTGCCTTAAGAAGGCAACTCTAATAAGTAAAATATATTATGTTTAAATTTTATATGAAAAAATTTCAGCTAAAAAATAATTAAATAACTATAAAGTTGCAACCATAACAGCTTTAATAGTATGCATTCTATTCTCTGCTTCATCAAATACGACAGAGTGTTTGCTTCTAAATACATCATCCTCAACTTCTCTAATATCAAGTCCTCTTGATTTAGCTTCCTGAGCAACTTTTGTTTCAAAATCATGGAAAGATGGCAAACAATGCATAAAAATAACATCAGGATTTTTTGTCTTTTTAATAAAATCCATAGTAACCCTATATTTTGATAAAAGTTTTACTCTTTCTTCCATCTTATCTTCTTCACCCATAGAAACCCAAACATCTGTATAAATAACATCTGCTCCAGCTAAAGCTTCGTCTGGATTAGTTGTAAACTCTATTTTTGCTCCAGTTTCTTCAGCAACTTTTTTCATTTCATCAATAACTTTTTGGTCAGGTTTTAGTTCTGTTGGACCAAGTAAAACATAGTGCATTCCCATTTTAGCAGCACCATACATCAATGCATATGCCATATTATTTCTTGTATCTCCAACAAAAACCATTTTAACTTTATTTAATGGTTTACAAATATGTTCCTCTATAGTCATTAAATCTGCAAGAACCTGAGTAGGATGATCAATATCAGTTAAACCATTCCAAACTGGAACCCCTGAATATTTAGCTAAAATTTCAACTGTTTCTTGTTTAAAACCTCTAAATTCAATGCCATCATAGTATCTTCCTAAAACTTTTGCAGTATCTTCGAGTGATTCTTTTTTCCCCATTTGTGAATCATTTTGACCTAAAAATGTTACATGGGCACCTTCATCAAGAGCAGCTACTTCAAAGGCACATCTTGTTCTGGTTGAAGTTTTTTCAAAAAGTAAAACAATATTTTTTCCTTCAAGTAAGTTTTGTTTAATTCCAGCTCTTTTTTTGGATTTTAAATCATGTGAAAGATCTAAAAGATATCTTATCTCTTCAGGAGTAAAATCTTTTAATGAAAGAAGGCTTCTTCCTTTTAAATTAATTGGCATAAATACTCCTTTAAAAATTTATTTTTCTTAAAATAAAAGATTAAAATTTAAAGTCAAATTTTAATGAATAATTTTAATAATAAAAAAAATTTTTATTAAAATTGAGAAACCATATATTATTTATTTTTATATATACTTATATTTAATTTTTTTTTATTTTTTTTAAAATTTTTATTTGCAAATTAAAAATTATTATATTATAATTAAATTGTATTATTTTTAATTTTTAAAATTTTTCAATTTAAAAAATAAAAAGCTAAAATTAAAAAATAGATTACCATTGAATAAAAATTTAAGGAGAAAATATGAAAAAATTTTTTATAATAATTATTTTATTTATCTTAATTATTTTTAACCTTTTAACAACAAAAGTTTTTACTCAAACTAACAAAATTAATGTAGATGGAGTGATTACACAAAATGAATATTCAAATAAATTTTCTTTTGATGGAGGAAATTTTTTAGTTTACACTGAAATTTTAGGTGACATTGTTTATTTTGCTATTGAATCAACTGCTAAAGGTTGGGTATCAATAGGATTTGACCCTACAAATGCAATGAAAGACGCAGACATGATATTTGGGGTGGTTTTAGAAAAAGAGACAAAAGCATATGATACATATTCAACAGGGATTTTTGGACCACATCCTGATGATACTTCTTTAGGTGGAACTTTTGATATACTTGCTTTTTCAGGAAAAAGAGATCAAAATAAAATATATTTCGAATTTTCAAGAAAACTTAACACAGGAGATAAATTTGATAAAATTATTACAAAAGGAAAGGATATAAAGCTAATTTGGGCTTATTCAAATTCAAATGATATAAATTCAAAACATACAAAAAGAGGTAGCGGATTAATTAACATAAAATAACATAAAATAATTGCAAAACTGTATAATAAAAGATAATTATAAAAAAACACAAAGCAGGTAAAAAATATGAGATTGATACATATCCATTTATTTTTAATGAGTTCAGTTTTTCTTTTATCATTTATAGCTGGACTTATAGCAAAATTTTTAAGAAAGAAAAATTGGTGGTTAAATATACACAAATTATTAAATCAAATTAAAATTTTATTATTAATAATTGGCTTTTCATTTGGATTTTACATTGTTTCTATATCTGGTATGAAACATTTTAGTAATATTCATGGAATATTAGGGTTAACTGCATTTATTTTAATGCTTATCCAGTCAACTTTTGGCTTTATTATAACTAATAATTTATTAAACAAGAAACTTTCAAAATTTAATATAAATAAAGCATTTAGGTTCATCCATAAAAAAGCAGGAATTTTTGTTATTATTATTGTTTTTTTGAATTTATTCATTGGATTAAGTAAGATTTTTTAATTGTAAATTTAACAAGCTTTTATAAAATCAAACAAATAAGAAAAAATTTCCTTTTTTATATAATCTGTTTTTTTGTTTCTTATTATTTTTATTTTATTGCCTTTATTAAACAATAGTATTCCATTTTTCATTAAAGCTAAACCAATATCTGCATCTTTTGCTTCTCCAGGACCGTTAACTTCACATCCCATTATTGCTAATTTAATATTTCTTTTATAAGTTTTACTTAAAATACTATTTAAATTATAAATTTTTTCAAATGAAAGAATACTCTTTTTAAAAACTTTTACCAATTTTATTAAATCACCCCATGTTCTACCACATGTTGGGCAAGAAATTAACTCTATACCATACTTTAAGCCTAATATTTTTAATATATCATTTGCAACTTCAATTTCTTTTATAGGGTCATCAGATATCGATACCCTGATTGTATTACCAATATTATTAAGCAAAAGCTTTTCAAAAAACAGAGTATGTTTGATAGTAGAACTTATTAGATCTCCTGCTTCTGTTACTCCTATATGAAGAGGATACTTAAAATTATTATAAATTTTTTTATTCACATCTATTGAAAATTTAAAATCAGAAAATTTAGCCGATAAAACTAGATTATAAAATCCTTCTTTTTCAAATGGTTCTATAAATTCATACAAAAGATCAATAACATTATCTTCGTTGTATACCTTGCCAAGTTTTGATTCAACAGAACCACCATTGACCCCTAATCTAAAAACAGTCCCATAATCTTTAGCAATAGAAATAATCTCTTTCAATTTATCTTTAGGCATATTTCCAGGGTTTATTCTTACTTTTCTAATACCTGCTCTAATAGCTTCTTTTGTTACATCATAGTTAAAATGAGTATCTGCTACAAAAACAAAATCATCATCCTCATATTTGTCTTTTAATTCTTTAATATATTTTATTTCTTCTTTATTTCTTGCAGATAATCTTACTATCTCACATGGAGTTTTCTTTATAAGTTCAATTTGGTTCTCCAATTTTAAAATGTTATCATACTTTTGATTCAACATTGTTTGAATATAAATATTTTCATCACCAAAAATTATTTTATCACTTAATTTAACTTTATTCCTTTCCATAAATTATTCACAAATAAAAAATAATATATAAATCAAAAATATAAAAATAAAAAAAATATAAAAAAAGCAAATACAATAAAATAAAATAAAAAAAAATATAAAAGATATAAAAAATCAGTTCATTAAATAATAAAAAATATTAAAAAGTAAATGTATTAAAAGGTAAAGTAATCGAATTTTTTATCTACTAGCTTCTTATTATATATGTTTTTATTCATCAATGGGATGAATTTTCCAATCTTTTTCTGGAGTAAATTCCATAATCGATCCATCTTGATTTTGTAAAACAACTCTGATGATCCCAGCATTTGCAATTATAGCTTTACACTGATTACATATCATCTTATGCCCAACAATATAAATAGTTGCTCCATTTGTAGAGTGACCATTTTTTGCAGCAAGAACAACTGCATTACTTTCAGCATGAGATCCCACAGCTCTACATCTTTCAAGTTGTGTACCAGACTCAATATTATTTACATTTCTATAACAATTGCCTATTTCAAGGCAATTTTTTTGATAAGTTGGAGCTCCATTATAACCTGTTGATACTATCTCTTTATTTTTTACAATAACTGCACCAACCTTATTTCTAAAACAAGTTGATCTTGAAGAAACTGCTTTTGCAATTGAAAGAAAATATTCATCCCATGATGGCCTATAATAGTTATTTCCCATATTTATAAAAAATCTTTCTTTAGCTTGTTTTTAGATTTAATTAGCTATTTAATTGTAAAATTATTAAAAAAAATCTCAGGAGTTAATAAATATGCCTTAACATTTATAAGATCAATAAAATGATCTTTAATAGAAATTTTTTCTATAAAATTAAGATTTTCTCTATCTTTCTTATAATAATATTTCAAAAAAATATTATTAATTAAATTACCAATTATATTTAATTTTATTGATTCCTGTTCTTCCTTTGATCCACCGGTTAAAATTTTATTTAATATGTTTACTTTTGGTTTTATAGCAAAGGAGACATTCAAATTCTTAACTTTTAGTTTAGTTTTTAAATATTCAATTGCACTATAAATATCACCTATTTCATCAGTTATACCTATATTTATTCCATCTACACCAGCCCATATCCTACCCTGTCCTATTTTATCAATATCTTCTTTTGACTTTGCTCTAGCTTGAGCAACTTTTGAAATAAATTTTTGATATATATCTTCAATAAATCCATCTATAATTTGTTTTTCTTCAGGTGTTCTTTCTCTAAAAGTTGAATTAATATCAGCAAATTCACCTTTCTTTAATACAGATCTCGTAACTCCAATTTTATCATAAAACCCTTTCATATTAAAAGCCATATTAATAACACCAATTGATCCAGTTATAGTAGTTCTTTGAGTAAAAATTCTTTCCCCAGGAAAAGAAATAAAATAACCACCAGAACCTGCAACACCTGATTGTACAACTACTAAAGGTTTTTCTTTTTTTAGCCTATTTAAAGATTCTGCTATAGCATCAGATGCTAAGGCAGAACCACCAGGAGAATTAACCTTTAATATAACTCCTTTTATTTTCTTATTTTTTCTCAATTTTTCAATATGTTTAATAAAATATTCATCCCCTATCTGTTTACCAAGAATAAAATTTTTAGAATTTTTACCATCTTTAATACCACCTTCAAAAATAAGAATTGATATTTTTTTACCTTTACCAAAAGATTTTATTTTTTGGATTTTTTTCAATTTCATTATTTTATTATTCTTAAAATCCTCCTCTATCGTTTCAAAATTTTTAATACTAGTTATAAGACCAATTTCCTTAGCTTTTTCTGGAAATAATATTTTTCCGAAAACTTCATTTTCATAAAAGGACTCTGATATTTTTAAGTTTTCAGTTATATCTTTCTTAAATGTTTCATAAATAATATCTAGAATTCTTCCAAAAGCTTCCTTTTGAGCATCATCTATTGAGTCAATTCTAAATCTATCAGCAGCACCTTTATATTTACCTCTTCTATAAACTTCAACACTTATATTAAGCTTATCCAAAGTTCTCTTAAAAAAATCAAAATCAAACTTTAATCCACTAAAATCAAGCATTCCAAGTTCTGGAATAATTCTCTCATCACAAAATGATGAAAGATATAAAGATTTAAGATTATATATTTTTGAAAAATAGATCAATTTTTTACCTTCATTTCTTAATCTCTTCAATAATTTCGCTATTTGTTCAATTTCACCAGGTTTTGCGAAAAAAGATTCATCTTGCTTTATAATAATATTTTTGATTTTTTTATTTTTAATCAAATTTTCACAAAGCAAAATAAACTCATCAAATAAAAAATTTGGTTCATTTTCAACAAATGGGATCTGTTTGAATATTGCACCTGTTTCATTAAATTCACCTTTTAAATTTATTGTATAATAAAATTCCATTTCTAACTCCTTTTATTTTTAATTATATAATTTTTTTAATTAAATAAGTTACTAAATCTTAAAATTTAAATTAAAAATATAAGATTAATATTTACAAATTATTCAATATACAATTTTTCGGGTAAATTCTTGATATAATTCCATATTTTGGTCCTAAACTCCTCTTCTGTAACTGCAAATAAAGATGATATTTCGCATAATTTTAAATTATCTATATTAAAATTAGAATTCTTAAACCATATTTTATAAAAATTACTGATTCCATCGATACAGGTTTCTATTGAATCTTCACCCTCTTTATTTTTCAATGGTTTAAATTCTATATCTCTCAATGTTTCATAAAATAAAGCTTTTTCTGAAAATGGAATAGAATCAAATATAAACTGTTCAAATTTAATCCCATTATTTTCAGATGGAACTACTAATTTATAATTTTCAATGTCATAAAAAGGAATTTTCTTTTTAGCAATATGATATGGAAGAAAAATATCTTTCGAACTTATCCTATCAATAAAATCAACATTAAAAAGATGTATAGCTATAGATCCATAACCATATAAAAGTTCTCCATTTTCGTCAGTCATTTTTGCAAGTTCATCAGGTAGATCTGAGTATTCTACAATACCTGGCCTTCCATCTATAAATGCTGGCACTCCTACTTTTTCTTTCCAATCTCTCTTTTTTAATACTTTAGATGAAACTTCATATTTTCCATCAATATGTAAACCAATAAAAATAGGATCAGCAATATTCACAAGAGGATTATCAACCTGAAAATAAGATATTATCTCTATTTTTCTTTCTTTCAAAATATCAATAACTCCATTTCTTTTAAGTGCAAACAGTGTCCCTCCATGACCATCTGGGGCAAAAAATAGTGAATCTTCTTTTTCTAGAATTAGATTATTTTCAAAATCGATAGCAGGAAGCATACCTTGCTTAAAAAATATAATATCTTCTTTATCTAGTCCAAAATATTTATTTTTCTCAAAAAAATCTCTTGTTTCCTCATCATTAGTTTCTGAAGTCATTATTAGAAAAATAGGCTTGAAATTATAAAGTCTAGAAAAACCTATAACTTTTTCTGTATGAATTTGAAAAAGAGATTTATTTGTTATAGGCCCAACTGGGAACATTCCTTTAGGATGATCAAAACCTAATCTAGATCCCTGGCCTCCAGCTACTACTAAAAAAGCTACTTTCCCTTTTTTTAAATAATCTTCTCCTATATTCTTATAATATTCTTTTTTATCAGAGTTATTTACATAATCATATTTAACAACTGGGTGTGGTTTAAAATTTATGTTTAAATTTTTCGTTTCTTTAAATGGAACAATTTTATTGAAAAAAAAGTCAAGATCAACTTTTTTAATAGAATCTTCTAAATTTTTTAGCTTTTGATCAGAATCAGCAAAAGCTTCCTGCTCAAGGTTTTTTATGTAATCTAATAACTTTAATTGCTTATATTTTTTTAAAATATCCTTTAATTTTGTGTTCATAAAGCTCCTCCTTTAATATTTTAAAATGAATTAAAATCAGTATAAGTTCCTATATCTTTTCTGTAAAACATACCTTCAAAGTTAACTTTATTGAAGCTTTTATAAATATCATTTCTTATTTGAAAAATATCTTCCCCATTTTTACATAAAGAAAATACTCTTCCACCATTTGTATAAAATTTTTGATCCTTTTTAATAGTACCTGCATGATAAATAAAAACACCATCACTCAAAAGTTCTTCGTTTTGGCCAAAATCATTAATTCCTTCAATCAATTTATTCTTTTCATAGTTATCTGGATAGCCTTTAGAAGCTGCCACTACATTTATAGCAAATAGATCTTGAAATCTTATAGATTTTTCATTTAAATTACCATTAATTAGACTTAATAAAAATTCTGCAAAATCACCCTCAAGTAAATTCATAATAGATTGAGTTTCTGGATCCCCCATTCTTACATTATATTCAAGGACAAATGGACCATCTTTGGTTATCATTAGACCAAAAAAAATAAAACCAATATAATTAAAACCTTCACTAATAAGCCCATTAAGTGTTCTAAATATTATTTTATCTTTAATCTCCTCTTCTAGATTTTTATTTATAAGATCATATGAAGCTATCGCTCCCATTCCTCCTGTATTGGGTCCTTTATTATTATCAAAAGCTCTCTTATGATCTTGAGAATATGGAAATATAAAATAATCTTTAGAATTTAATGCAATTATAACTGATAATTCTTTACCTTCCAAATACTTTTCTGCAATTACAGAAATGTTTTCTCCAAAAATTTTTTTTCTAAAAACATTTTCACAAAAGTTTTCTACCTCTTGTTCAGTAAAACAAACTGAAACACCTTTTCCCGCTGCAAGACCATCATATTTTAAAACTATTGGTAAATCAATATTTTTTTTTAATTCATTTTCATCAAAAAAAACTTTATAAGAAGAAGTCGGAATATTGTATTTAATCATAAATTCTTTTGCAAAATTTTTTGAACTTTCAAGTTTTGTATATTTTTTCTTTGGGCCAAAAACTTTAATTTTATTTTCTTCCAAAATATCAACAAGACCATCTACAAGATATTGCTCAGGACCAATAACTACTAAATCTATTCTATTATCTATTATAAATTTTAATGCCTCATCTATGGAATCAAACTTTATGTTTTCTTTTATACAATCTATTCCTCCATTTGAAGGATAAGAATAGATAATATTTTTTTTATTACTTTCTTTTAGTTTTCTACACAAAGCATGCTCTCTTCCACCTGCACCGAAAACAAAAATTTTCATTTATTTTGCTCCAAAATTTTTTTAATTTTGTTTAATATGATATTTGGTTTTCTTTAAATCTCAAAAAAATAATATTATTTTTTTTAAAAAAAACAACTTTGCTATATTATGTTAAAAAATCTTTTTATTTTACTTTACAAAACTATATTTGACAATTTTTTTTTTAAGTATAAATTTAAGATATGCATGGGGGTGGTCTAAAAAGGCCTGAGATCAAACTCCAGGAACCTGATCAGGTTAATGCCTGCGAAGGGAATGCAGTAAATTATCTCAAGCTTTCCACCTCCTAATATTACAATATTAGGAGGATCTATGGAACAAAATAACAAAAATAACTTTTTTTCAAGATTTTCTTTAATTTCAAAGTATAAAATCGATGAAATAATTCTTCTTTTTGTCCTTTCTTCAATAATTGGTTTTGTATTTTTTTTATGGACTTATGCTTATGATTTTTTAAGTGTTTTTCTAAAACCTCTTGGCTTATCTGGCCTAAATGTTGGTATCTGGATGATTGGTGGCATTTTACCTGCTTTTATTATTAGAAAACCTGGAGCTGCTTTAATAGGAGAAGTGATTGCTGCATTTATTGAAGGTTGGATAACAAAATGGGGTATCTCAGCTGTTATCTGGGGTTTTGTCCAGGGAGTAGGAGCTGAGCTTGTTTTTGCTATTTTTTTATACAAAAAGTGGAATCTTTTAACAAGTATAATTGCTGGACTTATATCCTGTATTTTTTCATTTTTTCTAGATTTCTTCTATTCAAAATATTACACTTTAACCATAAAATTTAATCTCTTACAATTATTTTCTTATTGTTTATCTGGTATAGTAGAGGCTGGTATAATTTCATATATACTCTTTGAACTATTAAGAAAAAGTGGTATTATTAATAAATATCTAGAAAGAAATAAAAATTTATAACAAATAAATTTAAATACCTTAAATAAAGATTTTTAACTTATTATTTTAATCCTGATTTTATTTTTAATTCAAATAATTAATTAAAATTTAATTTATTAAAATAGCGATACTTTTTAATTGTTTTAAATTATTTACTTAAAAATAGATTCAATAATATTTTTTGCATATAGATTTAATTGATATATGAAATTTAAGTTATAAAATAAAATGCAAGAACCATTAATAAAATTTAACTATATAAAAATAAAATATCCTGGTTCAAATAAAATTTATACATATAATGGAAAGTTTGAATTGTTTTCAAACGACTTTGTTCTTTTTTTTGGGGAATCTGGAACTGGAAAATCAACTATCTTCAAAGTTTTAAATTTTCTAATTCCAGAGTATGAATACGCCTATCTAGAAACAGACTTAGAAATAAAAAATATAAAAATTGACTTTAATAATAAAAATAATGAGCAAAATTATAATAATATAAATAATGTTAAAAAATATTATAGTCCAGTTTATCTTTTTCAAAATCCTTATTCACAGATTGTTACTCCTTATGTTAAAAATGAATTAGTTTTCCCAATGGAAAATAAAAATTTTGATATTAGTATTATTAAAGAATCTTTTAATAATATAGCTAAAGAGTTTAATTTATTTAATTATTTAGATAGAAAAACATATGAATTATCCGGTGGAGAAATTCAAAAAATTCAATTAGCATCAATTTTAGCTACAAATCCTGATATTATATTTCTTGATGAACCAACTTCATTTCTTGATATAAAATATAAAAATCATATTTATAAAATTCTAAAAAATTTAAAAAATAAAAAAACTATAATTTTAATTGAGCATGATTTTTTCAATATAATAGATCATTTCAATAAATTTTTAATATTGGAAAAATCTTCAGAAAATAAAGATGAAATTTTATTTTCTTTAATCCAAGTTGAAAATAAAAATGATTTTTTAAACTACTTAAATAATTTAAAAAGCAGGAAAATATTTTTTATCGAAGAAATTTCTTCAAGATTTAAATCAGTTTTAAATATAAATAATTTTTTAATGTCTTCAAAATTAGAATTTGAAAAGAAAAAACTTGATTCAAATATAAAGATTGAAAATTTATATTTTACTTATAATAGAAAAAAAATCAAAAAGTATGATTTAAAAAATGAAAACTTTCTTCTAAAAAATATTAATTTAGAAATTAAAAAAGAAACAATAATAATTTTAGGAAACAATGGTAGCGGTAAAACAACATTATTAAAATTAATTACAGGAATCCTAACTCCTACTTATGGGAAAATAACAAAAAATAATAAATCTATCTCTATAATTTTTCAAAACCCAGAAACACATTTTCTATTTCCACATATAAAAAGTGAAATTGAATCTTATATTAATAATATTAATGCATTTAGAAAAAATATTTTTAATTATTTTATTAATAATAAAAAAATTAAAAATTTAAAAGAATTAAAAAATTCAATTTTAAAAGAATTTACCGATATAATTAATTTTTCTAATTATTTAAACAAATCACCTTTTGAACTTTCTGAAGGTGAAAAGAGAAGATTTACATTATTTCTTACAACTTTTAATTTGATAAATAATTGTGATCTCTTTTTATTTGATGAACCTACTTTTGGACAGGATATTTTTAGTAGAGAAATAATTATAAATTTTATAAAATTTTTAAAAGAATTTGAAAAATCAATTATTATTGTAACACATGACTTACCGCTTGCTGAATCTATTGGAGACAAAATTTTCTGTATAACAGAAGGAACTCTTGTTGAATTAAAAAAAGATAGAATAAACAAGGCTGAAGAATTACTATTAATAGAAAAATAAAAGATAAACATTTTTATGCAAAAAAAAGGGAACTCATTTATAATTTTAACAACATTATCTTCTTTTCTTATTCCTATGTTTTTTAATGAAAAAATATATATAAATTTTTTGTTTCTCTTTTGTGCAACTATTATAATGCTTTATTTTGGTTTAAAAATCTCAAATTTTATAAAAATATCTCTTTTTCTTTTCCCAATAACCTCTACAATAATTTTAATGAATATTATTTACCCAAATATTGAAGCTTTAAATAATACTGAAAAAATTAAATTTTTAAATTTTTATTTCTATAAAGAGGCTTTATATAATGGAATTGTTATTTTTATAAAACTTTTTGGTATAGGAGCAATTTCTATTTCTTCTATTTTAATAATAGACATTTATGAACTTTTTTATATTTTAATGCAGAATTTTGGTTTATCAAAAAAAATAGCTTATCCCTTTTTTATTTCATTAAACTCCATTTCTCATGTAAAAGATGAATATGAAAGGATTATTTTGTTAAGAAAACTAAGAAAAATAAGAAAATTTAACATTTTTACACTTTTTTTACCCATTCTTGTCTTCGCAATAAGATTTTCAGAAAGAAGCAGTATGGCATTAGTTGCAAAGGGATTTAATGAGAATGTTAATAATTTTTATTTCCCAACATTTTTCGATAAAAGATTATTTAAAAGGACTATTACATTTAGTTTATTAATCTTCCTTATTTTTATTATTCTTACAATTTTTTTTAACTATTAAGTTTTTTTTATTTATAAATAATAGCTTTTCTAAATTTAAGTATTATATTTGGTTTTTATAAGGTATTCTTCCAATATTATTTTTGCTGCTAGTGAATCTTTATATTTTTTAAACTCTTCAGATTTCTTTTTTGAACTTTTATTGCTTTTAAACTTTGAGTACTTATCCTCTATAAAATTATATGCATCTTGTGTGGAAAAATATTCATTTATAGTATCTATTTTTAATTCTCTTATACCTTTTTTAAAAAGAAAATCATCTAATTCAAAAATAAAATCTTTTACTTTTTTCGATACTGAAGAAGATCTACCATCTAAATAATCAGGTAATCCAAAAACAATAACCTTAACACATTTTTCATTAATCAAATTGTATATATAGTCAAAAACATTATATTTTATATTTTCAATAGGTTCTAAAAGTATACCATATTTATTAAATGGATCACTTATACAAAGTCCCAATTTTTTTTCACCCCAATCTATAGCTAATATTCTACCCTTCAAAACTTTCTTCCCCTTTAGAAGCTTTTCCTCTAATAAATGAAACAATTCCTCTTTTTGAATTTTTATAAAAATTTATCAAATTTTGAGCCTCAGGTTCATTTCCATATTTAGTTTCTATAACTTTTATGGCCTCAGAAAAAATATAATTTGAATGATAAAAAATTTTATAAATCTCTTTTATTAGGTTTCTCCTTTCTTGTGAGAAATTATTTCTCCTTAAACCCACTATATTTAATCCAATAACTTTTGCTGGAACTCCAAAAACCATAGTAAATGGTGGCACATCTTTATTTATTTTGCTATCCCCCCCTATCATAACATAATCACCAACTTTACAAAATTGGTGAATAGCACAAAAAGCAGACATAACAACAAAATTACCAAGTTCACTATATCCTGCCATTTGAGCATTATTAACAATAACACAATTATTACCTATTTTTGCATTATGCCCCATATGTGAATAAGCCATCATAAAATTATTATTTCCAACAATTGTTTCGCTATTTTCTTTTGTTCCTCTATGAATTGTAACAAACTCTCTTATCTTATTGTTGTCGCCAATTTTGACATATGAAATCAAACCTTGATAAGCAACATCTTGAGGATCTCCTCCAATATAACAGAAATGTCCAAAAAAATTACCATTTCCAATAATAACATTTGGCCCAATAACTGCTCCTGCTTGAAAATAATTGTTATTTCCAATTATGCAATTTTCTCTAATAATAACATTATCTTCTATAACATTATTAATTCCAATTTTTGTAGAACTATCAATTTTTGCAGAAGGAGAAATTTTGTTCATATAATTTCCTTAAATCTTTTTTGAATTAATATTTTAATTAAACAAAATTATTTATTAATATAATATTTAGAAAAATATAACATTTACAAAATTAATAATTAATTAAATAGCTTTAATTAAAAATATTTCTATTTTTTATCTTTTTCTTTAGAAACATTTTTTTCAAAGTTCATATATATATCAGGTAAGTATTTCATAGCTGCATTAATTCTTTTAAAAGTTGAAGCATCAATAGCTGGAGTACCTGCATATAATTTGCCTTTTTCATATAACCTTTTTGATGCTCCTGATTGTGCAGCAAATTTGGCACCATCTTCAATTACTGCGTGATCAGCAACTCCAACCTGACCACCCATAAAAACAAATTTACCTATTTTAGCTCCACCAGCTATCCCACTTTGAGCAGCAATAACAGTTCCTTTATCTATAACGACATTATGAGCAACTTGGACAAGATTATCAATTTTGCAAAAATCTGAAATTATTGTATCATCTACTGTACCTCTATCTATTGTGCAATTTGCACCAATTTCTACAAAATTGCCTATAACAACCCTTCCTACTTGCTCTATTTTTATATGATTATAATTATAAAACTGATAGCCAAAACCATCTGAACCAATGACAGTTCCAGAATGAATTATACAATCAGAACCAATAATACAATTTTCTAAAATGGTAACATTTGGGTAAATATAAGTATTATCACCTATTTGTACATTTTCTCCAATATATGAACCAGCCCCAATAAAAACATTTTTTCCAATTTTAACATTATTCTCAATAATTACATTTTCACCAATTTCAATTTCTGAAATGTTTATTGGGGATTTTATTAAAGAATTTTTACCAATTTTCCCTTTTCTTACTGTTCTTACCTTAAAAAATGAAGTTATATAAGCCCAAAGAACTTTAGGAAATTCAAATAGAATTATTGATTTATTTTTTTCATTCAAAAAATCATAAATTATATTATTTAATATTTTTTCTAATTCTATACTTTCAATTTTTCTATTTAAATATTTTTCATTTAATTCTACAAAATCATTGTCTTTTATACTGATATTTTTGTTGTTTGTAAATAAATCTTTATTTTTTAATAAAAAGTCGTAAAAGACTTTAAAATTTGTTATAATTGCTGAGCAGTTAGATTTAATAGCTATATCAAAATAATTAAAATCTTCACAATAAACAATTGAATTTTGTTTTATATTATCTATATTTGAAATACAATTAAATGTTCTTTTTTCATTGCCCAATAAAATTATATTCTTATTCCATATTTTTAAATCTTTAACAATTTTTTCATCATTTAAATAATTTACCATATTAAATATTCTCTTTATTTGTTCATTATTTAAAAAAATAAAAATAGTTAAATAATCTTAAATATTAATCAATTATTAATATACGGATAATAGTAAACATTAACATCAATTTTGGAGTCTCTACAATTTTTCTCTATATAAGATTTTAAAAATTCTATAACTGCATTTGTTAAATCTACATAATTTGCAAAATAAAGGACTTTACTATCATTTTTATCTAAAATAATTGAATATCCTTCTCTTTCAGCAACTCTTTTTATACAAAAATAGATATGTTCATTTATATATTTTTCTTTATTCGTTTTTAAATCATTTATCAAATCAACAAAATATTGCCTTCTTTTCTGATATCTATCGATATATGAATTTCTATCACTTATTATAGCATTTTTTTGATCCTGGGTTAAATTTGGATTTGAAAGCCTTTGCTCAAATTCTTTCATTTTATTATTATAATCTTCATCAAGAAGTTTTATTTGGTCAGAATAATAGTCAATTCCAATATCAACAAGAGTTCTTTTCATATAAAAATTGTATACTTCTTTTAAATCAACAACACCAACTTTTATTAAAACATTTGAAAATATATTTAAAGGTAATATTGCAATAAAAATAAGTAAAATAATAAATCTTTTTTTCATAAAACAACCCCCTTTATTAAACAGAGGCGTAAAAACATTAAAACAATTAAAATATCATAAAATCACCAAATGAAAGTACAAACATCCAATTAAAAAAACCTGGATTATAATCAACAACTTCATTGTTTACAATTTTGAATCTCTTTGTTATATAAAATCTAAATGGTAATTGTTGAAACATTAATTTTAAACCAAAACCATAAGAGAAGTATAAATCATTTAAACTAATTTTCAAAAAATTTTCAGGTGTATCAAATAGAGAACCTATATCAAAAAATAATAGAGCATTTAAATAACCTTTAAAAACTTCCCTTTCAAGTTCATTTATTATCGAAAACTTTGCTCTTCCAAATAAATAACCTACAGACATCCATCCTCTAACATCATAGTTTCCATTAATATAAAAATAGTTTTGTCTATCTATATTTAAACTTCCATCAAACTGCCTAAAAAGAAAACCAACTTGGGTAGTAAAATGATAAGCTATATCCCAAAATAAGCCATAATTAAAATTAATAGTAGTAATAGTCCTTATAAAATTAGTATTTCCTCCTAAAAATCCGCCATAATAATCAATTCTCTGTTTAAACCAAAACCCTTTTCTTGCCATTAAAACATAATCTCTTGAATCAAACTCATAGATTGTAAATATTGAAAAACTCTTCCATAAATTATCTGTAATAGGTAAGCTAGAATCATTATTTTCTGAAATCCAGGGGATATAATTTTGGTAATCTTTAGTAGGTACATAACTTGAAAAATTTAAAAAAGTTCCAAATGATAAAGAATGAAAAGGTATCCACCTTCTACCAAAGGAAATGGAAAAATTAAAGCTTCCTTTATTATAATTCATAAGGTAAGAAGGATTATTTGAATAATAAGAAGGATTGGCTTCAAGAGTTGTTTTATATTGATCCATTGTATTAAAAGGATCAGGTACTCCATTTTTATCATTATCCGATAACTGGTTTGTTAATAATTGATTTTGATAAGAGAAAGAAGTCCCTAATATAAGAGGTTGATTTAAAAACCATCTATCATAGAAATTAAAAGATACTTGAAGTTCTTTAAATGAAATATTTAAACTTGTTGAAATATTATATCCCAAGCCAAGTAAATTCTTCTGGGAATATTCTCCATTTAAACCGAATCCTTCCCAACCTCCACCAGGTTGATAAAAACCACCAAATTTTAAACTTCCAGTTGGGCCTTCTTCTACTATGATTATAAGGTCTACTATATCTGTATAATCTGTAGGTTTAATTTGCACATCTATAAATGAAAAAAATTGAGTATTATAAAGGTTGTAAATTGATTGAGTTATTTTTCCTACATTGAAAACTTCACCTTCTTTAAACATTAGTTCTCTTAAAATAACATAATCCTTTGTCTTTGTATTACCTTTTATATAAATATTTCTCAAATGAGCTCTTGAATTTTCAAAGATAGTATAAGACACATTTACTTTTCTTGTATTAAAATCTATATCCTCTTCCATTATTACAACAGAAAAAATAAAACCATAATTCGAATAAAACTGTTTTATTTTCTCTTTTATTTTTTCAAAAAAACTTCTATCGTATGGAACATTATTTTTTATTTCAATACCCTTTAATATCTCTTCCTTATCAAAAACTTTATTCCCTAATATTTTAAAATCATCAAAATAGTATACCTGACCTTCATCTATCTTAATATATATTTCTAAATGTATTTCTTCCTCTTTTTCTATAACTTTCTTTTCAATGTTTTCAAATTTTACATCTAAATATCCTTTTGAATAATATTTTAACTTTATTTTTTCTAAATCTTCCCTAAACTGTTCTTCTTGAAAAACACCATCTCTAATTTCAAAAAGTATTCTTAAATATGTTTTAGTTTTCATTTCATTTGCTAATACACAAGAACTAAAAACTTTATTGTTTAAAAATTCAATTTTTGTGATTATTATTCTTTTTGGTTCTTTGAGCTCTATTTTAACATTTACATAATTTTCTAAGATATTTCCATTTTTATCTTTAGCTTTTTCCGTACTTATAGTAACTTCAAGTTTTTCAAATCCTTTAGAAGAATAAAGCTTTTTAAGCTCATCAATTTGTTTCTTTTGCAAAAATGGTGAGAAAAAATCCCCCTTTTTTATAATTAAACTCTTCTCTACATCGCCCTTTTTTATTTTTTTATTTCCAGAAAAAGTAACATTATAAACCATTGGGAATTCTTTTACTTTAATTACAACAATAACAGATCCTGCATCATAAGGTTTTATTGAAACTTCAATATTTTCAAAATATCCACTTGAAAATAAAATTTGTATTATTCTAGAAAAATCATATACATCTATCTCATTTCCTTCAGAAAAAGGAAGCATCATAAGAACTTCATCTTTTGATACATTTATTAATCCCTGAATTTCTATTTTATTTATCTTATAACCTTCATATTTATATATATCAGAAATATCACTTTCACTACTAGATTGCCCATAAATAAAAATATTAAATATAGTATTAATAAAGAAAATTATAGAAAAAATAAAAACTAATTTTATTAAATGTTTTGAGATTATTTTTGAGATTGAAAATTTCATCTTTATACTCCTTATAACTTCTAATAATCATTAAAACACAAATTTTTAAACTTTCAACTTTATAATAATAATAAAATAAATAAGCTAAAAGTTAAAAGAAATATTAAAATAATTACTTTAATTTTTATAATAAAAAAATAAAAAAAGGAGCTATTAAAAACTAATAGCTCCTTTTTTAAAATTAGAAAATATTTTTTAAAATTTTAAATAAATATAGAATTAAATATTAATTGAATTTTTTAACAAAATCTTTCAAGATATCAACAAGATCTGGTTTGCCTATTTCAGCAAGTTCATATGTTACTCTATAAGCTGGTTTATTAATCTTAACAATTCTTCCAAGATCAATAGGAGTAGCAACAATTACAGCATCACAATCTACTTTATTAATTGTTGTTTCCAAATCTTTGATTTGTTCTTTAGAATAACCCATTGCAGGTAATAAAGTTCCAATATATGGATATTTTTCGTATGTTTCTTTTATTTTGCCTACAACCCATGGTCTTGGATCAACTATTTCTTTCACACCAAATTTTCTTGCAGCAACTATACCAGCTCCATACTGCATTTCACCATGGGTAAGAGTTGGGCCATCTTCAACAACAAGAACTCTTTTACCTTTTAATTTTTCATATTCTGTAATAAAAATAGGAGAAGCAGCTTCAACTACTTGAGCTTTTGGATTTATCTTTCTAATGTTTTCTCTAACTTTTTCAATATTTTCAGGAGTAGCAGAATCTATTTTGTTTATAACAACTACATCTGCAAGAATTAAATTATTTTCGCCAGGATAATATGTTACTTCATGACCAGGTCTATGTGGATCTACAACTGTTATATGTAAATCTGGTTTAAAAAATGGCATATCATTGTTTCCACCATCCCATAAAATAACATCTGCTTCTTTTTCTACCTCTTTTAATATTTTATGATAGTCTACCCCAGCAAAAACTGTAATTCCTTTTGAAATATGTGGCTCAAATTCTTCCATCTCCTCAATAGTACAATTGTGTTTATGTAAATCATCTATAGAACCAAATCTTTGAACAACTTGTTTTTCTAAATCACCATAAGGCATTGGATGTCTAACTGCAACAACTTTTTTACCTAAAGATTGTAAAATTTGAGCAACTCTTCTTGTTGTTTGTGATTTTCCACAACCAGTTCTAACAGCACAAACAGCAACCACAGGTTTTGAAGCTTTGAGCATTGTAGGTTTTGCTCCTGCAACTGAAAACTTTGCTCCTGCTGCCATAACTTGGGCAGCTTTACTCATAACATAATTGTAAGAAACATCTGAATAAGAAAATAAAACTTCATCAATATCATACTTCTTTATTAAATCTACTAAATCTTTTTCATCTTCTATTGGTATTCCATTTGGATAAAGTTTGCCTGCTAAAGAAGCAGGGTAAGTTCTTCCCTCAATGTCAGGAATTTGTGTAGCAGTAAAACAAACAACTTCATATTGTTCATTGTCTCTATAAAGACAATTAAAATTATGAAAATCTCTTCCTGCAGCACCCATGATTAACACTTTAGTTCTTCCCATTGTTCCTCCTTTAACTTAATAATTTCTATAAATAACTTACCATCTTAAAATCTAATGTAAAGAAAATTTTAAAATAAAGATTTTAAAATATAAATTTTTAAAAACAAAATAAATATTTTTAAAAATTTATAATAATAAACTATTTTTAAACTTTACTTTGACTTAATATATTTATTAGTTCATTTTTTTTCAAACTTAAATTTTTATAGTTTTCAGAACTAAAAAAAATATTCTCTATTCTAAACAATTTAATAACCTTAAAAAAATACCTAATAGAGATTTTATTAAAAATAAAG
>JAOAHJ010000013.1 GCA_026415295.1 Spirochaetota bacterium
ACTCACCAGTCCGCCACTCGCCGCCCACTGTATTGCTACAGCTGCGCTGCCGTTCGACTTGCATGCTTAAGACGCACTGCCAATGTTAACTCTGAGCCAGGATCAAACCCTCCATACACTTCTCTATCTGTGTATCGATAGGTTTAATTCTGAAATGCTAAAGTTTCCCAAAGGTACTTTATAATAAGCATATACTCTTAAATATAAAGAGCTTTCAGCGAAATTGAAATTAACATTTTAAAAAATTTTGTCAATAAATCTTTTATTTTTTTTTGAAATTTTTTTAATTTTTAATTAAAAAAATTAATTTCTATTATTAAACATAAAATTAGATATTTTTAAAAAATTACTATATAATCATTAATATATTATTAATATTTATACTCTTTTCTTTTATTAATTAAAATTTCCATTAATAATTTTTATTTATTACAATAAATTAAATTTAATCTTTGATTTATATTTATAAATTATAAAAAAAAATTCAACTATTATACTCAAGATAATTTACAAATTCTAATAAATAGTAATCTTTATATTTTTTACTCATAAATTGAAGACCTATACCTGTCTTATTATCTCCATTAATGCCAATTGGAATTGAAATAGATGGAACTTCTAAAATATTTGCAATTACAGTAAAAATATCTGATGCATAAATATCTAAAGGATCCATTTCTTCACCTATCTTTTTTAAGTAAGAAGGTGTAGTTGGCAAGCAAATTAAATCATAAAAATCAAATATTTTATCAAATCTCTCTTTTAATAAATTCCTTAAAACTAAAGCTTTCTTATAATACATATCTTTATAACCAGCAGATAAAACATAATTCCCTATATTTATCCTTCTTTTAACTTCTTTATTAAAATACTTATATCTTGTATTAGAAACAATCTCAAAAACATCTAAACCTTCTGATCTTTTTTTCCCTATTCTCAATGAATCGTATCTAGCTAAGTTAGATGAAGCTTCTGCTGGAGCAATTATGTAATATATTCCTAGAATATCATTAAAATCATACTCAATTTCAATTTCAAAGATATTTATTTTAAGTTCTTTTTCCAAAAATCTAATATAATCTTTATATATTTCTTTTGTATATTTACAAGAAATATACTTATCAATGTTCTTAAAAACAGCTATTTTATTAGGCAATTCAACACTATTAATAAAATCCTCATAAAATTTATAAATATTATTATAATTTATATCATTCTTTACTTTATTAAAATAAAAAAGATCCTTTTCAATAGCAACTTTAGTCATATCATTTCGAGTAAATTGTGAAATTAAAGAAAAAACTAAAATCATATCAAATGCTGATTTAGTAAAAATACCAATTTGATCTAAAGATGATGCAAATGCAATAAGACCATATCTAGAAATTGCTCCCCAACTGGGTTTGAAACCATAAATACCACATAAAGAAGCTGGTTGTCTTACTGAACCACCAGTATCGGAACCAAGTGCTATAGGGACCATATCTGCTGCAACACTTGCTGCAGAACCACCAGAAGAACCACCTGGAATATATTCAAAGTTTAATGGGTTTTTAGTAGGGCCATAACATGATGTTTCAGTAGTTGAGCCCATAGCAAATTCATCCATATTTGTGTTACCAATTATATTGCAGTTTGCTTCAAGTAAAAAATTTACAACATCTGCATTATAAGAAGGAATATAACCCTGAAGTATATCAGAGCAACAAGTAGTTTCCAGTTTATTAAAACAAATATTATCTTTTATAAGAACTGGAAGATTTTTGAAAATAATAAATTCTTTACTTTCTTCTTTAGTATTATTTGAATCTATTCTATTTTTAGTTTGAAATTTGAATTTTAATTTTTTTTCATATTTTTTATTTTTTAATAAATAGTTTTCATCAGCATCATTTTCAATGTAATCATTATTAAAGTGAACAATTGCATTTATTTCTTTGTTTAAATTATTTATATTAATCTCATAATTTTTAAAAAGAGTTTCTTTTTCATTATTTAGAAAAAATGATCTTTTAAAAACTTTTTCCATTAATATCTCTTTTCTATTTTTATTAAATAATTTACTCTTTATCTATATACTCTCATCTTTATCTTTCAACAACTATTGGAACAATGCAAAAATCATCCTCTTTTTCAAAAAAATTTCTAATTATATCCTTTCTTAAATTATTTTTAATTTCAATATCTTCTTCTAAAGAATTAAATTCTATTATATTCCTATTTTTAATAAGATAATCAGAATTAACATTACTTGAATATTTATTTATACATTCAAAAAACTTAATTATTTTTTTTAAATCATTTTCTAAATCATTTTCTATATTAGAAATTCTCGATAAATATTTTAACTTTTCAATATCAAAATCTTTTTTTTCCATATAATATTATGCCTTTTTGATTTTTATTAACTTTAATTATACAATTTTTAATCATTTTAAAACATACTATATTAAAATACTTATATTTTTAGTAAAATCTTATATTATAAAGTTATTCATAAGGATGGGATAAGCTGAATTCTGTTTATTAAATCATTTATCTATTCAGATAAGTTACCTTATCTGTTCATGCACCTTTTAGAATTACGCCTGATTGGCTATTCTTAGGTTTGCTAAAACCAGGGTTTCCTTAATTTATAGTTTTATAACTATAAATTGTGATCTCTTACATCACATTTTCACCTTTTCTTTTTATAAGTAGTTTATTTCTCTGTACTTTCCTTATGATTTCTCATAATGGCAATTAACCATTGGTTTTATCTTTTATAGTTCAGACTTTCCTCAAAAGAGAAACTAAAAAATTTCTCTTTTGCGATTTATTCCCATCCTTATGATAAATTTATTTTTTCCTCATCGTATAAAACTCTAGAACAATATGGACAAAAAACAATATTCTTATTTAGTTTTACTTTATTAATAAAATCAAGAGGCAATATTATATTGCATCCAGAGCAACTATTTTCATGAATAGGGACTATTCCTTTCATTTTCTTATTTATAAGAATTCTTTCAAATTTTTCAAAAATATCTTTAGGTACCATAGAGTAAATATCATTCTTTTCTTTCTCTTTTTCTTTTAATTCAAGAATTAACTTCTCCATTTCTTTTTTAACATATTCTTCTTCTTCTATTATATCTTTACTAATGTTCTCTATTATATTTTCTTCAGATTTAATTTTATTATTTTGTTCTAATCTTAATGCTTTTTTCTTTTCTATCTCTTTTTTATATTTCTCTATATTTGAGATAGTATCAGTTAATTCATTATAAATAATCTCAATTGTTTTATAATTTTCATTGTCAGCTTTTTCAAATTGAATCTTTTTTCTTTCCTCCTCCTCTAGTTTAATTTTCAAATTATCAATTTCGTCATCAAGCTTTTTTATCTCTTCACTGTATAATTCAATATTTTTTTTAGCTCTTTCTAAGTTTTTTTTATTCTCATTAAGCTTTTTAGGCAAATTGTCAATCTTTTCTTGAATAAATCTAATATCTTTATATATTTCTTGCACTTTTAACAAATTTATAAAAATATCATTCACTTTATTCATTAAAAACTCCTTTTTATATTAATATAAATTTCTAAAAAAATTAAAATATAAAAACTAACTCAAATAAAAATTGAATTATTAAAAATGATTTTAGGAAAAAGTTTCTATAAATTTTTTACTGAGTTCTATTTAACAAATTTTAATAAAAAATCAATAAATTAAGTAAAATAAGACTAAATATATTCTTTAAAATCTTCAAACTTAGAAACTCTTGATGGATGAGAAAGTTTTTTTAACGCTTTTGCCTCTATCTGCCTTATTCTTTCTCTTGTAACTTCAAATCTAAAACCAACTTCTTCAAGAGTTAAAGAAGCCCCATCCCTTAATCCAAATCTGAGCTCTAAAACTTCTCTTTCTTTAGGAGGTAAATCTTCTAAAGCTTCATATATTTTTGATTTCATTAACATATAATTTAAATTATTTTCTGGAGAATCACCTGATGTATCAACTACAAAATCAGAAAGATAGGATTCTTCATCTTCTCCTATTGGTGTTTCTAAAGAAATAGGATCTTTTGCTATAGCTTTTATGTTTTTAATTTTAGAAACAGGCATCTCTAAGCTTTGAGCAATTTCTTCATCAGTTGGTTCCCTCCCATATTTTTGAGTTAAAGTTTTTGTTTCTTTTAAAACTTTATTTATAAGCTCTATCATATGAACAGGAACTCTAATAGTTCTTGCTTGATCAGAAATAGCCCTTGTTATAGCCTGCTTAATCCACCATGTAGCATAAGTTGAAAATTTAAAACCTTTTTTATACTCAAATTTTTCAACTGCTTTTATTAAACCTATATTACCTTCTTGAATAAGATCAAAAAAATGAAGACCTCTATTTGTAAATTTTTTAGCAATTGATACAACTAGTCTTAAATTTGCTTGTACAAGTTTTTCCCTAGCATCTTTTATTTTATTTTGACCATCATCAATTATTTTAAATTTCTCGATAAAATCCTCTATAAAATCACCTGTTTCCTCTTCTATAGAATTTATAGTAGATTTAGCTTTTTCTATAAGCTCTTTTATTAAAAGTTGCTCCTCAAAAGTAATTTTATATTGATCTAATATTGCTTTTATCGATTTAATATCTGTAATAACATTTACTTTATTTTTATATGGAGTAAAATCAATTTTTTCATATTTTTTCTCAATTTTATTTTTAGAATTTCTTAAAATATCTCTATAATTACTATAATAACCTCTAAAATGATCTATTATATTTGTTAACTCCTTTTTAGAAATCTTTAATTTTAAAAATTGTCTTTTAAATTTTGAAAATAATTCTTCAAGTTCTTCTTTCTCTTCGTTACTTAATCCTCTATTTTTGATTTTATATGATACAAGTTCCTGAATTCTTTTGTAATTTTGTGCATATATTTTCTGGAGTTGATGAAAATTTTTTTCAAATTCTTTCTTTTCTTTTAATCCTTCCTCTTCATTTATTTTAATATCTAACTCAAACAAATTAATGTAATCAATTTCATCTTTTTTATCAATAGCTTTTTCTTTAAAATATTTTAATGTAAAAAACATTGTAAGTAAAACATTAATAACTTGATCTTTACCATTATCAATCTGCTTAGCAAGCTTAATTTCCTCTTCTGGGTTTAATAAGTCAACTTTACCAATCTCTTTTAAATAAAATCTAACTGGATCACTTGAAAGAACCGAAAAATCAGTTTCAACATATCTTTCTTTTTTTTCTTCTACTTCTTTCTCTAACCCACTATCTATTTCTAAAACTTTAGAATAAAATTTATCACTTTTACCATTAATTTTTTCTTTTTTTGTTAAAAAGTTCTTTCTCTCTTCAACAACTTCTATATTTCTTTTTGAAAAAAATGAAAATAGTTCATCCATAACTTTTTCATTTTGTAATTCTTCAGGAAGTGTTTCGCTTAATTCATCATAAGTAATCTCTTTAGTTTTTTGAGCTAATTCTAATAAATCTTTAAGAATTGGGTATTTGTCAAGAAGTTCACTCATAATATTTAACTCCTGTTAACACTTTTTGATTTTTTTTGATTTAAAAAAATGTAAGGTTCAACTATAATTATAACTAAAATAATTTAAAATATCAAGACTTTATTTTAATTTTTAAATATTTTATTTTAATAAAATTATATTTTAAAATTATTTTTTAAATTAAAATTAATTTAAATCTTTAAGTTTAGAAAGAAGTTGCTGTTTAATAATTTCTAATTCATTTTTTTTATTTACTAGCTCATCTTTTTCAACTCTAATTTTTTCAAAATATTTTTCTTTACCAGAAGATTCTTCTTTATTTATTTCATTATTAAATTCTTTTAGTTCCCTATTTAATAAATCAATCTTTTCATTTATTAATTTAATATTTTTTCTAGTTTTAATAAGTTTGATGTAAAGCAAAAATTTTTTTAATTTTTTTTCTTCAAAATCAAAAAGTGGATTTTTATTTATTAAATTAAAATAAAGCTCAAGTTCTTCAACTCCTTCAAGTTTTAAATAATAAAAAAAATCCTCATAATTTAATGAATTCAATAACAATGAATAAATATTTCTAAAATAATGAATATCATTTAGTCCTACATATTCCTTTACATTTTCAATTATATAATTATTCTTAATTAAAAAATAAATAAAAAATCTTTCAAAATTAAAATAATCTATTTCTACAAAAAAATCTATAATATCAGTATATTTTTTATTTTTTATTTTATTTAATTTAGAATTCAAATCAGAAAATTTTTTCAGTAGATTATCTCTTTCTTTTTCAATTAAATTAATACTGTTTTTTCTTTGATCGCTATTTTCAGAAATAACAATAGATTCATTCTTTATTTTACTCTCTATCAAAACTATTTTTTTTCTTAAGCTTTTTAATAATATTGAATATTTTTTAATATAAAACTTCTTAATAATTTTAATAAAATCTTCTTCTGGGTTTCTTCCAATATCAAAATTATAATCATTTTCTTCATTTTTATCTTTATCAAAAATTAGCGATTCCCCTATTATATTTTTAATATCTTCATATATTGAAATATCTTTGACTTTTTCATCTTCCTGTTTATCAAATTTTGATTCAAAATTTATAAAAGTATTTTCTTCAGAAAAAAACAAACTAAATACTTTAGAATGATCAAAAGAATACAAGTCAATACTTTTAATAAAATTATTATAATTTATAATAAAAGATAAAGCTATTTTATTTTTAACTAAAAGTTCTAAATGTTTTTCTTCAATAATATCAAATAAAATTTGCAAAAATTGAGGATTAAAAAATAAAAATTTACAAAGGTCTTTTTCAAAAATATTTGGTTTTTCTATATTATTATTTCCACTTAATTTTTGGAGTTCAGAAATTCTTTTTCTAAAAATTTCCCCCTTATTTCTGTAATTAATGAATAATTGGTATAAATCATCCTCTTTTAAGCTATAATCAATTTCAGAAATTTTCTTAAATATAAATCTTAATCTAATATCATCATCAATATCTTTAATATTTTCAAAAAAATTCTTCAATATTTTTTCTATATTTCTATTTTTATTTTTGATATCCAATATAGTCGAAAAATAAATAGAATATCCATCAAAAACTTTACTCAATAATTCATTGTAATTATGCCCTTTATTAAAAAACTCATCAATATCCTTTGAATCATCAGGTAATTTAACAAAATATGGATAAACTATTACATCTGATTGAATTATAAGCAACATAGCTCTTAAAAAAGCATTAAAACCAGCCATATCATTATCAAATAAAAAAAATATTTTATCAACCTTTCTACTAATAATTTTTATATGGTTCATCGTAAGGGATGTTCCCATAGGTGCTATAGTGTAAGAAAGCCCATTTTTTGAAGCTGTTATTACATCAAAATAACCCTCTACAAGATAAACATTGTCTTCCTCTTTCAAGTTTTTAATATTATTAATATTGAAAAGCAAATTTTGTTTTTGAAATATAGGTGTTTCTCTTGAATTTATATATTTTGGTAAATTTTCATCTTTTATAATTCTACCCGCAAATGCTACAGTATCCCCCCATAAATTTTTTATAGGAACGATAATTCTTTTTTCAAAAAATGGTTTTAAACTATAAGGAATACTAATTATAGAATATTTATACAAAAAATTTAAATCTACTTTAAATTTTGATAATATA
Organism: Spirochaetota bacterium; assembly: GCA_026415295.1. Lineage (NCBI taxonomy): Bacteria > Pseudomonadati > Spirochaetota > Spirochaetota bacterium. The sequence goes on from JAOAHJ010000013.1 coordinate 7,697, forward strand.
GATTCAAAAAATAATTTTTGATTTTCAGGAGCATACCCTATTTCAAAAAATTCTATAGTCTTCTGATCAATACCTCTATTTATTAAATATTCATAAGCCTCTTTACATTTTTTTAAACTTTCGTAATAGAAATTTTTTACTTCCGAATAAATTTTGATAGCCAAATCTTTCTCATCCTTAGTTTTATCAAGCTTTCTATCATTGTCAAATTCTACCTCAATATTTAAAATTGAAGCAAGTTTTTTAATAGAATCTAAAAAACTTAATCTTTCTATTTTTTGAATAAAACTTATAACATCACCAGATGCTCCACATCCAAAACAATGAAATATTTTTTTTTGATCATTTACATAGAATGAAGGTGTTTTTTCGTTATGAAATGGGCATAAACCTTTATAACTATTTCCTGATTTTTTCAATTTTACATAAGACCCTACTATATCAACTATTGAAAGATTATTCAATATATATTCTTTAGCTTCATTAAATTTCATACATTATTAAAATAATTTTTGATAAAAATTGCTATCTATGCTTTGAACTAAATATAATTGAAATATTAACTATAATTTTAATTTTATATTATAAAATTTTTTTAAATTGTATAATTCTTTTTAATTTAATTTGTGGAAATAAAATATATCATTGAATTTTTAATAATCAACTATAACTATTTGAACTCTTCTATTCTTTTTTCTATTTTCTTCAGAAGTATTTGGAACTTTTGGAAATTGTTTTCCATAACCTATATATGAAATTAGGTTTGGATTTACAAAGCCCATTTTTATTAAAGCACTATAAACAGCATAAGCTCTTCTTCTAGAAAGATCTAAATTATAAGAATCTGAACCAATGTCATCTGTATGCCCCTCAACAATAACTTGATATGATGGAAAATATTTTTTTATTATATTTCCTATAATTATCAATTTTTCTAATTGATCTGGTTTAATTTTATCAGAATTATAATCGAATAAAATTTCTCCTAAATCAATAACAATACCTTTTTTTTCATTTCTTAATTCAATATCTTTAAAGTTTGGTGGTAAATCTTTTTTAATTTGGTTTATAATCTCATTTTTCTTATTATCATCCCATTTCCTTATTATTTCCATTCCACCACTTGAAGTTCCAGAAAATCTATATCTTGTTCCATCAGCCATAATTAAATAAAGGTCATAAACCTGCTCAAAATATGGAGCATAACCCTTTTCAATATCCCAGTAATAATAAACTGAAACATTACCTCCAAAATATTGAGGCACATTTTTTCCAGTTTTCAAATAATAACTTAGCAAGTTTTCTTTTTGAAATGGATAAGACATGTCATATTTTGCATTAATTAGTTTATATATTTTCCCATCCTTAATTTTATCCCCTTCAAAGGTATAACAAACAAATATTGGTATTTTAACAATAAGAGAAGAAAATCCTTCAGCAAAATTTTTAAAGTCTTGAATCTCTTCACCTAAAAACCACCAACTATAACCTTTTTCAATATCAATTTGAGGAAAAACTGGAGCATTTCTTAAAGTTGGGTAAAGTGATTCCTTGGAAAAGACCATCTCTCCATTTTCTTTTTGATAAAATTCTACCTCTTGCATATCAAAAAGAGTTTTATTTGTATCATCTACCTCATAAAAAGAGTATTTGCCATTAATTAATGCTACTTTTTTTACCTCATCAAAATCCTTGACAAATAATTTTGACAAAGACTCTACATTCCATACTTTTGCAAGTTTTTCATCCACATAAATATTTTGTTTAGTAATTGAATAAATTTGGATTATATCATCTTTTTTAAAATTAAATTTAAATATTTCAGACAATAGTGAATCAACATGAACTAATAAAAAAACAATAATTAAAAATAAATTTTTTACTTTAAATAAATTTTTTATCATAAAACTTTTATTATCTTTTTTAATCTTCATTTTTATACCTTAAAATTTTTATATTAATTATAAATTAAATATTATAAATTTCTACACAACTTTATTTTTTTATAAAAAAAATTAATTCAATAAAAATAGCAGAAAAAAAATCATTCTATTAAATTTTTTAAAATAAAAACTCGAAAAGTAAAAAAAGGAGTGAGAAATTTTTATAAAAATAGTTTAAAAAATATAATGATTAATTCTTGCGACAATTTGAAAATTGCATCGTTAAGATAGTCTTCTTCATTTATGGCCTTCTTAAGCCATAAAATCCTCTCCTCTCTTGTCATAATTAACATCCTTGTTAAATATTTTTAAGGTGAGATACCCTAAAATAATTACCCTCCATGGTAATTATTATAGCATCAAATCTAAAATTTTCAAATATTAAATCTTTATTATTTTTAATAAAATATAATCCACTTTTTTGAATTTTTAATTTCTTTTTCTCATTAATGTTTTCGTAAGCTTTAAACTTATCTGTAAATGCCCCTTTTACTTCAAAAAAGACCAGATTCTCCTGATCTTTTCCTATTATATCAATTTCTCCAAATGGTGTTTTATAATTCCTTTCTATTATATCTATCTTTTTCTCTTCTAAAAATTTACAAGCTATATTTTCAAAAAACTTTCCTTTATCCTTTTTATTCATTTTATTTTTCGACTGTATTTTAAAAAATTAAATTTTATAAATTAAAATAAAAAAATTTAATAATAAATAAAATTTTATTAATAATATTAGCATAAAATTTAATCAAATTGACGATTGTTTTAATAATCTTTCTTTTTCATCAACCATTAAAGCTTCTATCATCTCGTCAATTTCACCATCCATAAATTTTGGTAAGTTATAGAGAGTTAAATTTATTCTATGATCAGTAACTCTTGATTGAGGGAAATTATAGGTTCTTATTTTATCTGATCTATCTCCTGTTTTTATCATTTCTTTTCTTTCTTTTGCTAGCTCTAATTCCTTTTTTTCCCTTTCAAGTTCATTTAATCTTGCAGCAAGAATCTTCATCGCTCTTGCTTTATTTTTTATTTGAGATTTTTCATCTTGACAAGTAACAACAATTCCTGTTGGAATATGTGTAATTCTTACAGCAGATTCAGTTTTATTAACATGTTGCCCCCCAGCTCCAGAAGCTCTAAAAACATCTATTTTTAAATCATTTGGATCTATTTTAATTTCATCTTCTTCAATTTCAGGTAAAACAACAACAGAAACAGCTGATGTGTGTATCCTTCCTGATGCTTCTGTTTCTGGAACTCTTTGAACTCTATGAACACCCGCTTCATATTTTAAAAAAGAATAAACATTTTCGCCCCTAATATTAAATATGATTTCCTTAAAACCACCAAGTCCTGTTTCATTCATTGAAATAATTTCAGTTTTCCAATTTTTCCTTTCAGCATACCTTGAATACATCCTGAAAAGATCAGCAGCAAAAAGTGCAGCCTCTTCCCCTCCAGTTCCAGCCCTAATTTCCATTATTACATTTCTTTTTAGGTTTTCATCCTTAGGAATAAGTAAATATTTTATTTCTTCTACTATATTTTCAATATTTTTTTCAGCTTGAGCAAGCTCCTCTTTCGCAAGCTCAACTATTTCTTTATCATTTTCCCTTGAAATAATATCTTTTGCTTCTAAAATAGATTTTTTGAGATTAAAATATATTTTTATTTTTTCTACAACTTCTTCCATTGATGATTTTTTTTTTGATAATTCTCTATAATTAGATTGATTTGATACTATTTCTGGTAAAGAAAGTTTATCTATTATTTCATTATATGAATTAAGAATCTCTTGCAGTTTTTTCTCAAATAAATCTTCCATATTATAAAAACCCCTAACACTTTTAATAGTAAATAATAATAATTAATACCCCCGAGACGGCTCGAACGTCCGACCCGCAGTTTAGGAAACTGCTGCTCTATCCTGCTGAGCTACGGGGGCTTTATATTTGTAATCTCTTTTTTTATATCAGAAAATTAAGGTTTGTCAAATTAACATATTTAATAGCAATAGAAAATTAATAAATTTATAGAAATTTTATTAAATATTTTTATAAATCTCTTCAATTAGTTCATTAACTGAAAATGGTTTAAAAATAATAGGAATTTTTTTTTCTTTTATTTCCCTAGCTAATCTTGTATTTATATATCCGGTCATAAAAATAATTTTTACATCTTTTTTCAATTCTTTAATTTTTAAATATAAATTCCATCCATCTATATCAGGTAAAATTAAATCTATTAAATAAAGATCAAAATCTTCATTTTCTAACACATCAATAGCTTCCTTATAATTACATACAACTTTAATTTGGAAACCCTTTTTTAGAAGCGTTTTACAAAATACTTCAGATAATATTTTGTCATCCTCTATAAATAAAATTTTCTTTATTTCTTTCTGTATTATTTTACTTAAATCATCATCATTTATTAGATTTTGAAAGTCTTTAGAAGTTTTTTCATCTTTATAATTAGAATCAGATTTATAAGCATAAAAAAATAAAATAAATTCATTCCCTTTCTTAATATTTGAATTAATATGTATGAAACCATTTGATAATTTTATAATTTCTAATAGCTCTTTAAAAAGAATTTCTTCTTTTGATTCTAGCTCAAAGATTGAATAATTACTTATTTTTTTTATTAGTTCGTTTGATAATATCTTTCCATTATCTTTTATTCTAAAAACAACATAATTTGCAGGTTTTAATTTACCTGAAATTATATCAACATCAGATTCTACATTAATTTCAGTTACATCAAATTCAATAATTCTTTTTTCTCCATCAAAATACTCTTTATCATTAATATTTTTTATACAAACAGAAAAAATAGATATTAATAATAAAAATAAATATTCCTCAGAAATATAAAGAAAAGATAAGTTTTCATCAATGTAATAACAAAAAGTAGAGTTTTCAGGAAAAAGTGTTTTTGATATATTTATGATTTTATATAAGAAATTATTTAAATCAATTCTCTTTTTAATAAAATCCTTTTTACCTATAAAATAATTTAATATTAAAATATATAAGTTTATATCTTCTAAGATTTTATTTATTTCATAAATTTTTTCCTTAAAAAAGTGTTCTTTGTCAATAAATTCTTCTTTTTTAGATTTATTTTCTATAGAACTTGATTCTTTAGCACATTTTAAGAGAATCTCTTCAACATTTGATTTTACTAAAGAGAGATAATTAGAAAATAAATGATGTATATTTTCAAAAATAATTGTAAAGATTTCAAATTTCCCTGAATCAATGTTATTATTTAACAAATTATAATAACTACTTAATTCTTTGCCAAAGGAAATTATTTGAACCAAATTATCATTCGAGTCTGTCTCAAAATAATTAAACCATTGTACTTCAATATATTCCCCATTAGCCTTTTTTATTTTATTTATAAACTTAGGTATGAATTTTGCTTTATTAAAATTTCTAAAAAAGTTCTTTTCAAGAAATTCCCTTTCTTCTTTATCAATAAAAATGTCAAAATAGTTTAAATTTAACACATCCCTTCTGTCATAACCTGTAATTTTTAAAAAATATTCATTAATATTCTTAATCCTAGCATTTTTATCTAAAATTATACCTAAAAATTCAATAGTCTCAAATATATTCAAAAATTTACTCTCAGATTCATAAATATATTCTTTTATATATTTAACATCAGTTATATCATTTAAATAAAAAGTTATCTTATTTAAAGATTCTTTTTTACCATTTAATAAAAACCATCTCTCTAAGTTATCTACCATAAACCTTATTTCAAACTCAAAGTTATCTTTAATCTTATCTAAGTATAAAATAAATTTTTCAAAAATTTCTCTATCTTTTATATGAATATAATTTCTTATTCTATTTAAATCTATTAAGAAACTATTATCCCTTTTTTCTATAATATCTTCATCTTTTATTTTAATTAAGCTTTTAGTATTTTCATCTATTAAAAAGATATTTTCTCCAATATATTCAACAACTCCTATCTTGCTTATATCATAATAATATAAATATTTTTTGATTTTATTATATTCGATAACATTAAATAGATCAAAAAGTAGTAGAACTGAAATATAATTAATCATTAAATTAGTTATAAATCTAATAAATGTAATTTTATAAAAAATTGGATTATAAATATTTTCAAATATAAAATCTTTATTAATTATATTTATTAAAACTAATAAAGAGTAACCTAAAAAGAGAAAAGCATAAATTTTAAAA
>JAOAHJ010000014.1 GCA_026415295.1 Spirochaetota bacterium
TATGAAATTTTACCCTTTATTAATTTAAATTCAGGTTTAAGATACAATGAAACTGACTTAAAAAGTATTAACGAAAAAACAAATTTTAATACAAAAAAAATTATAAAAATTATTGATTTATCATTATTTTTCTCTTTTATTCCTATGAACTTAGATAATTTCATTAATGATAATAATATTGATGCTATATACATTGATTTATCTAAATCTTTTGGAATCCCAATAAATTATATAATTTTTTATTTTAAAAGTCTAAATATATTTGATTGCAAAATAATTTTTCAAAAATTTGACGATGTTAATGTTAAAATTTCTATTATTTCAATGATCAAATTTTTTAAAAAGTTTGGAGTATATAAACTTATAAATCTTACTACTAGAAATTACTATTTTATTTATAATAAACTTAATGAAATAGCTAACTCTTCAATTCATAATAATAAAATTAAATTTAAATTAAATCAAATTCCTTCTAATTATTCAAAATATAACAAAGATTATTTAAGAAAATTTCCATCCTTTTTGATTCCAATTGAGTTTGAGTCAGATAAATTAGCATCAGAAATATATAATAAGCTTTTAGAAAATAAAATATTTACTGAACTTTATAAAAATTTTATTATAATTTCACCCTCTTTTTATAATACCCTTGAAGACTTTAATCTATTTTTAGACACATTAAAAGAAATATAAAAAACAAAATTTAATTATAATTTTAAATAAAAAATTATAAAATAAGAACTTAAAATATAATCTATATTTTAAAAAATCTTATCTGAAAAATAATTGATATATACCACATATTAAATTTATCAATAAATGGATAATTTATATCATTTGCATTTGTAGAAAAATTAGAATTTGTTAATTGTAAATATATTTGTCCATCAGTTCTGGAACCCAACATAAAACCTATACCAACACCAAAAAACCAATAAAAACTCTTATATAAAAACATTTTATTATCTACAAGTGTTGTATTAGTAGCCGGATTAACAAGATCAAATAAAAGAGAAAATCCAATCCCTATGTTTGAAAAAATAGAAAAGGGTGCAGAAACAGGAAATCTAATTCGAAGGGTCCCATAAAAAGGAATAATAAAAGAACTAGAGTCTTTATAAATTTGATTTAATTTTGACCATTTAATTCCTGTAAAAATAATATCTGAACCTAATCCATAAAAAACAGATTCATCAAAATCTTTACCAAACTCAAGCTTTACATGAGTTCCTGAAATAAAACCAAAACTTGTCCCGAAAGGAAAGACAAAACCAAATCCTGGAGTAAAAGCTGAATTTTGGGCATAAACAATTTCAAATTCAAACAAGCTTAAAAATATTATAAAAAATAGAAAATATTTTAATTTGATTTCCCTTTTTTTCGTTAGATTATAAAAATTCATAGCATTTTCCTATTTAAAAATCAAAATTATCTATAAAATTCATTTCTTCTTTTAAAATTTTCGATTCATTAACAAATTTCTTAAATCAAGATTCTTATCGATTTCTTCTACGACTTTATCAACAATACTTGAAGAAAGACCTATATAATTTTCAGGATAAAGATTTATTAACCTATTTCTATCAGCTTCATTTATATCTAGAGTTTTAACAAATTCATTTAATACTTCAAAATTTATTTTTCTACCTCTAGTAAATCCTTTCAATATTTCATAACCATTTTTGATTTTATTTTTTCTCATTATAGTTTGTATAGCTTCCGATAAAACTTCAGGATTCTCCATTAAATCTCTTTTTGTTTTTTCTTCATTTAATTCTATTTTTTCGAGTCCTTTTATAAGAGAACTCAAACCAATATTAAAATATGAAAAAACCAGAGAAAGATTTCTTAATAGAGTAGAATCTGTTAAATCTCTTTGCATCAAACTCACTATCAATCTTCTAGATAAAAACTGAGCTATATTTTGTGAAATTTCAAAATTTCCCCATGCATTTTCAAAATCTATTGGATTAACTTTATGAGGCATAGTAGAACTTCCAACTTCTGTTTCAACTTTTTTCAGTTTTAAATAATCATTTGAGATATATAGCCAGAAGTCTCTACATAAATCAATTAAAACACCATTCAATATAGAAAATTCATTTAATATTCTACTAATAAAATCATGTGGCTCAATTTGTTTTGTAACAATGTTTTGTGAAATACCAAGGGAATTTAAGAATCTTTTAGTAAATTCTATCCAATCAATTTCCGGATAAGCTAAAAAATGTGCTGCAAAATTACCTGTTGCTCCATTTATTTTACCATATATATCAATAGAAAGAATATTTTTAGTAGAATCAAAAATTCTTTTTAAAAAATAACTTACCTCTTTTCCAAAAGTAGTAGGAGTTGCTGGTTGGCCATGAGTTTTGGAAAGCATAGGGCTATCTTTATATTTCAAAGATAACTCTTTAATTTTAAAAATAATTATCTGAATTTCTTTTATAAAAATTTCTCTTAAATAATCCTTTATCATTAAAGCATAGGAAAGATTATTAATATCTTCAGAAGTTAAACAAAAATGAATAAACTCATTTTCATCAATTTGACAAATTTCTTTGAGAAAATATTCAACAGCTTTCACATCATGGTTTGTTATTTTTTCAATTTCTTTAATTCTTCTTGCATCTTCAATCGAAAAATTATCAATTTTGGAAATCAATTTATTTAACTTATCCTTTTCTTTTATTTCAATTTTTAAATTTTCAATCAAAAAAAGAAACCACTTTATTTCAACGTAAATCCTTCTTTTTATTAATCCATATTCTGAAAAAATTTCTCTTAAATTATTTACTTTTTCTCTATATCTCCCATCAATTGGAGATAAAGAAAATAGTGGATCTAAAAAGATATCAAATGAATTCATATAAACCTCTAATTTTTTTATAATAGATGTTTACTTTTATACCAAAAAAAAGTTTCCTCAATCATACTATCAATATCATATTGAAAAGTATACCCTGAATTTAAAAATAAATCTTTATTATAAATCCAATTTTTTTTTGAAATTTCAATTATTTTTTCAAAATTTATTATTGATTGATTTTTTTGAAATAAATTTATAAAATATACTATTATTGCAAAAATTATAACGAAAAAAATTGGGACATTAATATATATATAATTACCTTTTTTATTTGCAAGATCTCTAACTTTATTAATAAAATATTTAAAATCAAGAGGATTTTTATAACCTATATGTATAACTTTATTATTAAAATTTTTAAAATTAATTATAAAAAATTTTATTATCTGCGTTACTTCCTTAGAATATATTACATCAAATTGAAAATTTTTACCAATACCAAAAATTAATTTTTTTAGAACCATTTTAAATAAATTCAACCCATCCATATCATAAGGACCGAGAATTGATGGAAATCTTAATATAATAAAATCTTTAATTTTTTCTTTTATATATAACTCAGCTTTTAATTTACTTTTACCATAGTTACTTATTGGATTTTCAATATCTTTTTCAGAAATTAAACTTCCTTTTTTTGAAGGACCACATGATGATTGAGATGAAAAAAATATAAACTTTATTATTTTATAATCATTATTATTTTTATCTATATTAATATTTTTATTATTAATATTATTCAAATTTATCTCAAAAATTGCATCAACTATATTTTTTGTTAAACAAAAATTATATTTGTAATAATCTATCTTTCTCTTTGCCTTAGTAACCCCCGCCAAATGAATTATGAAATCAACATCCTTAATATTTTTTTTTATATCTTCTTTATTAAAAAAATCAACAGTCCTTGTTTCAATTTCTGAACAATTTAATATAAAGTTTTTAATATTTTTAACATTTGAATTTTCCCTAAGTAGTAAAATTAGTTTATAAGGAAACTCTTTATCTTTGTTTTCTTGTTTATATTTATTATTTAATTCAATAAATTCTTGAATTAAATTTTTACCAATAAAACCAGTAGAACCAGTAATACCAATTAACATAGTCACCTCAAATTTATATTATATTTTTTTTGTTATTTTTTATCAAAAAAAATTTAAATCTATCTGGAATTCTACAAATTATACTAACATAATTATTTGTTAAAGGATGCAAAAATTCAATTTTATAAGAATATAACAATAACCCATAATCTTTATAATATTTATCTTTTGGGGAATTGTATATTATATCCCCAACAATTGGAAATCCTCTATCTGCAAATTGTACTCTAATCTGATGTGTCCTGCCAGTAATAAGTTTAATATTTGCAATAAAAAACTCATCAAAAAAAAATATAGGTTTAAATTTAAGTTGGGCAAATTTACCCTCTTTATTTTTAGTTGTAAACTTTAATCTATTAGTTTTGTCTCTACTTATATAATCTTCTAATAAATATATTTTATTTTTAATTAAATTAATTTTGCTTTTATTGTAACATATCGCAAAATAGTATTTTTTAATTTTTCTTTTCTTAAATAATTCTCTAAATTTTTCTTGAGTATATTTATCTTTAGCAAATAAAAGAATTCCTTCTGTATCCTTATCTAATCTATGGATAATACCTGCATCATTTAAATATATTCCTTTCTCAATTAAATATTGCATAATGTAATTACAATATGTATCTTGATAGTGTCCAGCTGATGGATGAACAGGTATTCCTGGTTCTTTTTTTACTATTAAAAAATAATTATCTTCATATATTATATTAATATTTCCTTTTTGGGGAACTATTTTATCAGATATTTCATTATATCTTAGTCTTATAAATATTCTGTCTCCTTTTTTTAATTTTTTTGAAAGTTTACAACTTTTATCATTAATTAATAATTGGTCTATTGAATTTTTAATAAAGGATCTACTTTTATTAATTTTAATAGCTAATACCGTATCTACTCTTTCTCCCTCTTCTAGATCAGTAGCGATAAAAGAATAAATTTCTTCTTTCATAGCCTCTAAGATTTTAGTTTCTTCCAATATTATTATTATCTAAATTTTCTATATCAATTGAATCTTTATTTGAATTTAATCCAGAAATCTTTTCATTTAAAATTTTATTCTTATATTCACTATTTTCATTCTTAATTTTTTCAACATTTGGTTCCTCTATACTTTTAACATCATTCTCTAAACCTTTTACTTCATATTTGTGTTCAAGAAAAATAAAATAAATAATTAACATTATTATCCCAACAGTTACAAATAAATCAGCAAAATTAAATATTGGTAAGCTAGAATAATAAAATCCTTTAAACTTAAAAGTTGGCAATTTTATTTCAATAAAATCTATAACTTTTTTCCTAAATAATCTATCTATAAAATTACCAAATGCTCCACCAATTAAAAAGGAAAAATTTATTAATAAATAATTATTAAGAAGATTCCTTTTATAAATATATATAAAAAATCCAATCAATATAGCAATTGCAATAATTGTTATTATAACAACTCCATTAAATATAGTTCCATCATTTAATTGACCTCCAAAGCCCATCAAAAACCCTCTGTTTTCAATATATGTTAAATATAGTAAATTTTTAATTATTTTAATAGATTGATAAAGATGAAAATTTTTAATGATTAAAAATTTAGTAAATTGATCAATAAATATAGTTAAAAAAACTATTATTACGATTTTTATTAACTTCTTTCTATTATCATACATTTTCATTTTAAAATCCTTTCTTTTCATTAATTACTTATAAATAAAATAATTACAATTATTAAATTAAAATTATAAATGAAAAACAATATAATTATATTTATTATTTATTTTTTAACTTTTTTATTTTTTAAATAATCATTATAAACTATATCAAAACCAAAAATAAAAAAAGTTACGTACATAAGTATTTTCTGATTAGTATCCCACTCTCTATCAAAACTTCCATATATTAAAAAATTATTCAATCTCATCAATTCTCTAAAATAAATATATATAAAAGGAATAGATATAAAGAAAAGTATTTCTGCTCTTCTTAAATATGTCTCTTCTTGTTCATTATCTTTATATATTTTAAAATTTAAGTTAATATTTTCATAAATAAAGTTATTAAAAGTTAAGCTCAAACAATTTTTATTATAGATAAAATTTATAAAATTAAAATTTACAAAAAAATCCCAAACATAAAAATTCAAAAAAAATTTTTTAAATAAAATATTATTTAGATAATTTTTAAAAGTTAGATATTCATTTGCATAAATTGTATTTGACAAAAAAAGAAATAAAATAATAAAAAAGAAAAACTTTAATATAAAATTTAATTCACTCTTAATGATAATTTTTATACCTCAATTATTTTCTTATAATTTTAAAATAAAGAAATAATAAAAATACAAGAATATTAAATATTATATAAAAAATTATAAATAAAATAATTAAAAATATTTGCTTAAAAAAAGTTCAAGCTTTCTATATACCTTTCTATCAATATAATCTTTAGAAGTTTGAACAGCATATTGTAAAGCATTTACGCATTCACAATTTCTTTCTTCAGGTATATCTTTAAAAATTTCTCTAATAATAACCTTAACATTATTAACATTTTTTTTTACATTTTCTATTACCATGGCAACATTAACTATCTCTTCTCCTTCTCTCCAGCAGTCATAGTCAGTCGACATAGCAATCATCCCATAACATATTTCTGCTTCTCTAAAAAGTTTTGCTTCAGGTAATGCTGTCATTCCTATAACACCAGCTCCAATCATTCTATAAAAATTTGATTCTGCCTTTGTTGAGAAAGCTGGCCCTTCCATACAAACATAAGTTTCATTTTTATGAACTCTTAAACCTAAAGATTCTATCTTTTTAGCAATAAATTCTTGAAGTTCAGGACAAAAAGGATTTGCAAAACTGATATGCCCTACAAGCCCATCTTCAAAAAAGGTTGATTCTCTATTTTTGGTTCTATCAAATATTTGAAAAGGTACTACAAAATCTGTTGGTCTTATATCTTCTTTAAGTGAACCTACTGCAGAAATGGCTATCACTTTTTCAACTCCAATATATTTTAATCCCCAAACATTTGCTTTTTGTGGAATATTTGATGGTAAAATAACATGACCTTTGCCATGCCTTGGTAAAAAAGCTATTTTATTTTTTGTTCCTTTAAAATAACCAACTTTAACTTTATCAGACATTAAACCATAAGGAGTATTTATGTTAAGTTCTTTTTCTATAATAAGATCTTCAATATCAGTAATACCTGAACCCCCTATAATTGCATACTTAACTTTATCCATATTACCTCCAAATATTTACGATTTTTTATGATTTATTCAATTTTTATAAAAATTAAAAATTTTTAGTCTAGCTTAAGTAATTTTATTTTTTATTTAACTAAAAGTAAAAAAATATTTTTTATAATTTCAATCAAAAGAATTAAAATAATATAAGAAAAATCAAACATTTTATACTCAGTATTAACAATTTTTTTCATTAAACTTACAATTGGTAAAGTTACTTTTAAGAAAAATATTCTCAAAGTATTTAAAAATTTATAATTATAAATAAATGGATTGACTTTGTATAAAATATCTAAAATTAAGGAAACAAATAAAATTAATTCACATATATAAAAAAAACTGTAAATTATTTTTATTAATAACATCTTAACCTCTAAATTTTCAATATTTTCTTCTACCAAAAATAGCTGAACCTATTCTAATCATATTAGCTCCATGTTTTATAGCTAAGAGGAAATCATCACTCATCCCCATAGATAAAATAGAAAAATATTCTTTGCCATAATAACTTTGTGCTTTTTCAAATAAATCTCTCATTTTCTCAAATTCTTTCTCTTTAATAACTTTATCTTCAGTTAATAGCCCAACTGACATTAAACCTTTTATTCTAACATTTTTAATATCTTTTTTAAACGTATAATCAATTAAACTAAATAGCTTATCAGGTGAAACTCCTGATTTCTGAATTTCTTCTGAAATATTGACTTCGAATAAAATATTAATAATTTTATTATTTATAAAATTTGATCTTCTGGCTATTTCATCTACAAGAGATTCTCTGTCAACTGATTGTATGAATTCAAAATATTCAATAGCTTTTTTTACCTTATTAGTTTGTAATGTACCTATCATGTGCCATGAAATATCTTTTATATTTTCATAAATCTCATTTATCTTCTCAATTTTTTCAATTGCTTCTTGAACTCTATTTTCACCAAAACATTTTATACCATTTTTGTAAGCTTCTATTATATAATCTACACTAAATGTTTTACTTACAGCAACTAATTCAATATTATATGTTATATTATTAATCCTTTTTATATCTGAAATAAGTTGAAATATTTTTTCAATGTTATTTTTAATAAAATTTAAATTATTTTCCATTTGTATAAAAATAAATAATACATTATATTTTAATTGATATCTATTTTAATCAAATTAAATTTATAAAAATATATAAATATAATTTTTTTTTTCAAGAAATATTGGATAAATATCGATAAAATAAAAAAAGTTTTTCTATGGAAAACTTAAAAGGTCCACATGATAATATTATAAAATCTCTTATCGACAAAGAATTTTTATATAAATCTATTGTTGATAATAATATACCAGTTACAATTTATATAAAAAACAATGTTTCTTTTGATGGATTTATAATATCATATGATAGATTTTCTATCACTATTAAACACAATTCTAACTTACCTCTTTCACCATTTCAAAAAATACAAGTTTCATTTTTCTTTAGAGAAAATAGACATATTTTTGAATCTTCTATAAAAAATATTATTGATTCAAAAACTTTTTCTATAAAAAATCCTGAAATGATATTTAGGAACCCAAAAAGAAAATACCAAAGAATTACAATAGATGAGTTATCTCATATACAGATATTTTTTAAAGATGTAAGTGTCCAACTTAATTTCCCGGAAACAGAAAAATTTTGTCCTTTTCCTTATGAAAAATTTAAAGATAAAAAATTGGATACTGTAGAAAATTTACTAAAAAATTTTAAACAAAAAATGTCTGTTTTTTCCAAAAATAAAATAGTTATGCTTAGGGATAAACAGCCAAATACTCTAGAAGAATTTTTAATTATAAAAACTGGTAAATCTTTTTATATCCCTAATGTTAATTCTTACTTTCCTGATACAGACTTATATGATAGAGATCTAGTTATTGTTAAACCAGACTTAATAGAATATTGGAAGTTAATGGGAACAGAAGTTAAAGACCCAAATTCACAAATTAATAGTCTATTAAAGATTAAAGAAAGCAGAGGTATATACTCTGAACTTTTTTTTCCTGTTATTTATAAAAAATATGTTATATCTTACATTTATATAATGAATCAAATTGATAAAAAACAACAAATTCCTTTCAATATAATTCCAAAGCTTGAAGAATTTGGTAAATTAATGTTAGCTACACTAATCCAATATAAATATTTTGAAAAACTAGAAGAAAAATCTAAACAAACTGAATTAATTGACCTTTCTGCAGGAGGCCTTCAATTTGGAACCATTGATAAAACTATTATTGACAATATTAATATTGATGATAATATTAAAATATCTTTTTCCATTAAAGGTCAATATTTTTACCTTGAAGGAATTATAAGAAGAAAATATCAATTTGAAAATAAATGGTATTATGGAGTTCAGTTTATCAATTATCCATTAGAAACACAACAACAATTAGAAAAATTATTATATAATTAATAATTAAATAATGATTAAATATATAAAGCCAATATAAATTAAATATATAATTTTTATATAATAAATTTAACTAAAATCTATTAATTTTAAAATCTTTCCATAAATCAAATGTTTTTAAAAAAATGTTTAAAAAAATTTTTATTATAAATTCTATAAAAAACTTAATTTTTATATAAAAAATATAAAATCTATTTCTAAGGTTAGTTTTACATTGTTTTAAAACTGAACTATTAATGTATTCATTATAACTACTATATTCCTTACTTATATTTTTTAATTCTAAATAAAAAATATCAAA
>JAOAHJ010000015.1 GCA_026415295.1 Spirochaetota bacterium
ACTCACCAGTCCGCCACTCGCCGCCCACTGTATTGCTACAGCTGCGCTGCCGTTCGACTTGCATGCTTAAGACGCACTGCCAATGTTAACTCTGAGCCAGGATCAAACCCTCCATACACCATATATCTCTGTGTATCGATAGGTTTAATTCTGAAAAAAGGAATTTTTACCTACTCTACATATTTCAAAGAGCTTCTGGTAAAATCGAATTTAATTTTTATTTTTTTTTTGTCAAGAATTTTTTAAAAAAAACTAAAAAAATTTTTAATAAAATAAAAAAATAAGTTTATATCTTAACTATATATAATATGAAAGATATTTAAAAAATAACTTAATTTTTATATAACATATTAAATTTATAAAAAGAAAATATCAAATTTAAATAATTTTTTTATATTTTTTAATATATATATTTAATAATATATAAGTTAAGATTAAATAATTTATTCATAATTTTTTTTAATTAAAACTTGAATAATAAATATTATATAAAACTTTTTTAGCATAAAAATTCATTTATAATTAAAAATTAAAAAATCAACTTTTGTAAATTTATATTACAAAATTTTAGTACATTGCAATTTCAACATAAGTATTAAAAAACAATTATTAATTAAAGAATCCACTTTTTAATAAATACATAAATTCTTTTAAACTTGCAAATATCGAACACTTTATATGGTAATTAAAATAATATCTTATAAATTTTATAAAAATAAAAAATAATTTATTTAAATTGAAAGTTATTTAAATGTTAAAAACTTAAATTAATTAACTTAATTCTATAACTTAATATTCTATTTAGTTATAGTAATAAGAATCATAGCACCTCTTCTATAAATAATAAATCTAAATTTTTTATTATCTTTAACTTTTTCTAATGTAGAATAAAAATCATCTACATTTTTTATTTCAAAGTCATTTATTTGCATTATTACATCACCTTCAATAATACCTGCTCTATCTGCTAATGAATCCCTTTTCACCTGAATAACAACAACTCCTTTGTCAATACCATAAATATTATATTTCTGTTTAATTTGATCATTTAATGAAGATATTTGAACCCCAAGCCAATTTGATTCTAAAACACCTTGAGTTATTTCAGATGGCCTTTTACCAAGTATTACTTTAATATTCATTTCCTGTTTTTTGTCATTTTCTATTCTAATAATCTTTAAGATAACCTCTTTCCCAGCAGGCATCATCATCACTTTATTTCTTAAATCTGCCATATCTTTTATTTTTTGGCCATTTAACTCAATTATTAAATCTCCTGGTTTTATTCCTGCTTTTTCAGCAGGTGAATTTTTGTCTACATAAACAACAATTGCACCAGATAAATCCTTAACATCATAATATTTAAGTTTATCATTTGTCATAGGTTGCAAGCTAATTCCTAAATAACCTCTCTCTATAGGTTTATTTTTTATAAGATTTTCTATAATTGGTTTAACCATATTTATTGGAATAGCAAGTCCTATACCTGCAAACTGTTGAGTATTAGACAATATTGCATCATTAATTCCTATAACTTCACCATTCAAATTAATAAGAGGGCCTCCAGAATTTCCTGGATTTATTGCTGCATCTATTTGAATAAAATTTTCAAGATTATTAATTCCAATATTATATCTTCCTTTTGCCGAAATAATCCCTTGAGTTACAGTTCCATCAAGACCAAAAGGATTGCCTATTGCTATTATTATATCACCTACTTCAATTTTATCTGAATCTCCAAATTTTAATATCGGGAGAACTTTCTTACCAGGATTTATCTTTAACATAGCAACATCAATAGAAGGATCTCTTCCAAGAACTTCTCCTTTATACTCACTTCCATCCATTAATATTACTTTAACTTCTTTTGCATCACTTATAACATGATTATTAGTTAATATATAACCATCTTTTGAAATTATAAAGCCTGACCCATAAACCTCTACATCCCTCTTACCTTCAGGATAATCAGGGAAAAAAGGAAATGGAAAGGGATATGATGGAATTTGTTGTTCAACTATACTTGTAATATGAACAACAGCTGGTAAACTATCTTTAACTATTTTCCTTAACCTTTCTTGTAAGGCAAGTGATATAGCAAGATCATTACCTGTTTCAACTGGTAAATTGTTTGGATTATTTTGATTTTCATTATTTTTATCTTGAGCTAGTATACTTTCTTTTGTAGAACTTATCCTTGAATCTTTTTTATCACAAGAGTTTATAATAAAAAGAGAAGTAGTAATAGATAGTGTTAATATAATAAATAACAGTAAATATCTCAAAAAAGGAATAAGTTTAATCTTTAACTTCATATAAACTCCTTATTATTGAATAAATTAAAACTTTAATTTAGTATTTTTCCAATATAAATTTTAAAAAAATTAAAATTTAAAAAGTAATAAACAAAAAAAGTATATGAAAAATAATTAATAATATTTATATACAAATAATATTTTATATAAAAAAATATATTAAATTAATATTAAAAAGTAAAGTTAAAAAATGTTAATAATTGTTTTGAACTTTTTTATTTAAAGAATTTATAAAAATTTATTGACTTTTTTTTTATTTAATGTATATAAGTTTGTCGTAAGGCATTATGCCCCATTCGTCTAGTGGTTAGGACACAAGATTTTCAATCTTGCAGCAGGGGTTCGATTCCCCTATGGGGTGATGCCTTTTTTTTATTTAAAATCTAAATTTTTATTATTCACAATAAATTTTTATTAAAAAGAAAGCTTAAATAAAAAAATTTTATATAAAAATTTGCTATATTAAAATGTAAATCAATTTTTAATCCTATATTCAATAGCAAAATCTTAACAAAAAATTTATATTGAATTAACAAAATAACTATATTAAAATTTTAGTAAATAAAACATTAGGAAATTTTAATGAAAGAATTTAAAGAAAAAATTATTTGGGCTTTAGATGATGAAGAAGATATAATAAAACTTCTAAAAATAAATCTTGAAAAAGCAGGATATATTTTTGAAGGATTTATTCATCCAGAAAACTTTTTAAATAAAATTTTTATTAAAGAAAGCAGTAAACCTGATCTAATTATACTTGATTTAATGTTACCTCAAATTGATGGTTTTGAAATATATAAAAAAATAAAAGAAATTCCTGATTTAAAAAATAAGCCAGTTATATTTTTAACAGCAAAAAATGAAGAAATAGATAGAGTTTTGGGGATCGAATTAGGAGCTGATGATTATATAGTAAAACCATTTTCTCCTAGAGAACTTATTGGAAGAATAAAAAATATTTTAAACAAATATGATCTTATTTATAAAGCAGATGAAAAAGATAGTCAGGATAGTTTAAAACTGACTTCAGCTAAAAAAGATGAAAAAAATGATATCATTAATTATAAAAACGAAATTATCATAAATTTAAATTCTTTTGATGTAATTGTAAATCAATCTAAAATAAAATTAACGTACGCTGAATTCAAAATATTAGAACTTTTACTAACTAAACCAAATTGGGTTTTTTCAAGAGATCAAATACTGGAATATTTATGGGGTGATCAAAAATATGTTATTGATAGAACGATAGATGTTCATATTACTAACTTAAGGAAAAAACTTGGTAGTTATGGAGAAAAAATACAAAATATAAGAGGAATAGGTTATAAATTTAATCCAGACTAATATTTTAGTTTTCATTTTATTTTTTACACTTAATAGCTCTTTAATTTACGATTAGATTAATTTTTTAATTTTAATATTATAATTTTATTTTTATCACTATATTCGTTTTACATTTATTATAAATAATTAGAAAAATCATGAAAAATAAAATTATTAATTTTTTCAAAATTAATAAAATTAATTTTATTAAATCTTTTTGGTTTAAGATCTATGTTTTAATCTTAATATCAATGACCATTTTAATATCATTTAGTTTATTTATAGTATACAATAGTATTTCAAATTTATATTTTGAACTAATAAAAGAAAACTTATCTAATCAAGCAAATCTTATAGAAAAAACTATTTCTATTTATTTATCTGAACTTTCAACAAATTCTAGCAATAAAGAATCTTACAATGATGAAATAACAATCAATGAAATTAATAAATTAATTAAATATTATAGTAATATTACTAATTATAGATATACAATTATTCTTAAAAATGGAGATGTAATTGCAGATTCAAATTTTGATTTTAAAAAAATGGAAAATCATTCAAATAGAATAGAAGTTATTAATGCTTTATATGGCGAAAGAACTTTTTTACAAAAATTTAGCCCAACTTTAAATGAGAATATGTTTTATTACTCTATACCTATATTTGAACCTTCTTTTTACCAAGAATCAAACATTATTAATAAACCTCCAATAGTTGGAAAAATAGATACTAATTATAAAATTATAGGAGTTTTGAGAATTTCTACTTTTTCTAAAAACATTAATTACTTTTTAAATATAATTATAAATAAAATTATTTTTTTTGTAATTTTTATATTAATACTTGAAATTCTTGTACTATTTTTTTTTACAAAGCAAACTACAAAAAATTTAGATATTCTACTTAAAGTCGCAAAAAATTTTAATGAGGGTATCCAAGAGGATATTTTT
Organism: Spirochaetota bacterium; assembly: GCA_026415295.1. Classification (NCBI taxonomy): domain Bacteria; kingdom Pseudomonadati; phylum Spirochaetota; species Spirochaetota bacterium. The sequence goes on from JAOAHJ010000015.1 coordinate 4,595, forward strand.
ATTAAAGGGAATGATGAATTTGCTTTTCTTGCTAATTTTTATAACGAACTTTTTGATAAAATCAGACAATTAATTAAAGAAAAAGATTTAAATAATACCTTTCTTTCAACAATTATTGAAAATGTTGAAGAAATTATATTTCTAATCGACAATAATGATAAAATAATTTATAAAAACAAAAACTTTGATCAAATATCTGAAATTAAAGAAAAAATTGGAAAAGAATACTGGAAAGTAATAAATTCACCCTATCTAATTAATATTATTAATTTAACTAAAAATGAAAAAAAGAAATATTTTGAAAATGTTATAATAAATGATGAAGTTTATTTTTGTATTTCAAGTTATCTTGAAAATTATGATAAAATAATTATTATTTTAAGAAATTTAACAGATTTTCAGAAATTTATTCAACAAAAAAAAGATTTTGTTATTAATGCTTCTCATGAATTAAAAACACCCTTAACCTCAATTAAAGGCTTTTTAGAAACTATAGAACATACCAATAATATTGAGGAAATTTATTCTTATATTAAAATAATAAAAAATAATACTGAAAGACTTATTAATATCGTAAATGATTTATCTTTATTAGGAAAACTTGAAAATACTTATAGTATTTCGATAGAAGAAATTGATATTAAAGAATTAATAAACCTTTCATGTGAATTATTCAAAAAGGATATAGAAAATAAAAATTTAAAATTAATATTGGAATTAGATTTAATAAAAAACAATATTATAAAAACTGATAGATTCAAGCTTGAACAAGTATTTATAAATATTATATCAAACAGTATTAAATATACTGATAAAGGATATATAAAAATATTTGGAGAAGAAGAAGATAATAGTATTATCATTTGTATTGAGGATACAGGAATAGGAATACCTGAAAAATACCTAGAAAGGATATTTGAAAGATTTTTTGTTATTGATAAATCGAGATCAAAAAAATTAGCAGGAACAGGTCTCGGCTTATCTATTGTAAAACATATAACAAATTTATTAAATATCAAAGTTAAATTAATAAGTGAAGAAAATAAAGGCACTAAATTTTTTCTTCATATCCCAAAAGAGATTAAATCAAACATTGAATAATTATTTACATATTCTTAACAATTTCATAATAATAATTTAATTTTAAAAACATAAATTTCAGTTGAAAAAAAATCTGGAGGATTTTATTATGAAAAATTTTCTAAGGTATTTTATTCTTATTTCGGTTTCTGTATTTGTTTTATTTAGCTTTTTTGCTGGCAAAGGTGCCCAAACAGTTGATTTTTCAGGAATAGAGTTATTAGGAGCTGGTGCATCTTTCCCTGCTCCTTTATATGAGAGAATGTTGATGCAATTTAACCAAGATACCAAAGCAAAAGTTACTTATAATGCTATTGGGTCTTCTGGTGGTATTAAAGCAATCAAAGAAAGAACAGTTGATTTTGGAGGAACTGATGCTTTTTTAAGTGATAAGGAAATGTCAGAAATGCCTGCTCCTGTTGTTCACATACCAACTTGCCTTGGAGCTATCGTTGTTTCATATAATTTACCTGGAAATCCACAAATTAAACTTGATGGAGACACAATTGCTCAAATTTTTCTTGGAAATATTAAAAATTGGAATGACCCAAAAATCAAAGCTTTAAATCCTGATATTAACTTTCCAAATCTTCCTATAACTGTTGCTTATAGATCTGATGGTTCTGGAACTACTTATAATTTTACTGCTTATTTATCTTTAGTATCAAGTGAATTTGCTCAAAAAGTTGGTAAAGGTAAAACTGTAAATTGGCCAACTGGTGTTGGTGGACCACAAAATGCAGGAGTTGCTTCAATTATTAAACAGACAGAAGGTGCTATAGGTTATGTAGAAATTGCTTATGCTATAAACTCCAATTTACCTTTTGCAATTGTTAAAAATAAAGCTGGAAATTGGATTAAAGCTGATTTAAATTCAACATCTTTATCTGCTAATATTGAACTTCCTGCAGATACTAGAATAGAATTAGTTAATACATCAGCTCAAAATGGTTATCCTATTACTACTTTTACATGGTTAGTTATTTATAAAGAACAAAACTATAACAATAGAAAAATCGAAAGAGCAAAAGCTTTAGTTTCACTTTTATGGTGGATGACTCATGATGGCCAGAAATTTGCTCCATCACTATTGTATGCTCCACTTCCTGAAAAAGCTATTTCTCTTATAGAAAAAATATTAAAATCTGTAACTTTTGATGGCAAACCTCTATTATAAAATAATTTTAAAAATATAAATATATTTTAAAAAATATTTCTTTTTTTAATATTAAATAAGTAAAAAGAGATTACCTTATTATAGGTAATCTCTTTTTTATTTAAAATTTTATAATATATTGATTATTTTATATTATATTTTAATTTATTAATAGTAAGTTATTTAAAAAATATATATCTTTTTTTAAATCTTTTTAAAATTAAAAAAAATTATCAGAAGATAAGGAGTGTTGTAAAATGAAAAAATATTCCAAAAAATATTCATTAATCTTTTTAGTTATTACTTTTTTTATTATTTTCAATTACCAAATTGTTTTTGCAAAATCAAAATCAGAACCAAAGATATTCGGTCTTGGTATATTTCTAGGTCAACCAAGCGGTATTACTGCTAAATATTGGTTATCCTCAAAAGGTGGAAATGCATTAGAGTTCAACCTTGCATACTCTATAATGAAAAATAATTATTTTTATTTCTCTGCATCATACCTTATACATTTTTTTGATATTATTCCAACTTCAGAAGGGCAAGCTCCTCTTATTTTAGGAATAGGAATTTCATTTCAATTTAATCCAAATATATTTTATACTGGAATAAAAATACCTTTAGGAATATCTTATATATTTTCAAATGCCCCAATAGATATATTCTTTGAAGTAGCTCCCGTTTTATTAATTTTTCCAGAAACTACATTTTCTCCAGAAATTTTTCTTGGAATAAGATATTATTTTTAATACTAAATTACTAAATTTATAAAAAATTTAATCTATATTATTTTTTTTCATAAATTCATATAACTCTTCTTCAATTAAGTTTATTTCTTTTTCAAAGCTTTTTGTACTATAGGATGTTTGAAAATTATAGAGTTTAGTTCTTAAACTATTTAAAAGATTCATTTTTTTTGTAAAATCAATTTCATTTTTAAATTGATTAAATAATACCAATATTTGTCCAAATTCTTTTAATATTAATGAATTTTCTTCAATTAAATGCTTTGATTTTTTATTTATATAATTAAAATAGAGAAATAAAAGGACTAGTAAAAGAATAAAAAAAATAAAACTATAATAATTCATAAAATATATCAAAAATTTAAGTTAATGTTTACTTTGTCTCAATTATCAACTTAATATTCATTATTATTAAAAGAATCATTTATTTTTATTTATTATTAATAATTATATATTTTAAACTTAATAAATTATCTAATTATAAACTAATTAAATATTGTTTTATTAAAAAAACTTTCACAAAATAAATATACCCATGATTGAATATTTTTTTCCTTTATTTTTATTTCTTCCCATTTTTCTTTATTAACTAATATTACTTCAATATCTTCTGAATGTTCTGGAGAATTTTTTTCAATTTTTACAACTTCTACAAAAACAAAATAAACGAGTTCATCTGTTAAACCTGGTGTAGAACTTACCTCTTTTGAAATATGCTTAATTACACCATAGGCTCCTGCTTCTTCTTTGAGTTCTCTTATAACAGCATCTTCTATTTTTTCTCCAATTTCTATTAATCCTGCTGGAAATTCTATAAAATAATCCTCAAAAGGAATTCTAAATTGTTTAATTAAAATAATTTCATCTTTATCTATTAATTTGGGTATTACTACAACAGCTCTCTGATTAAGATTTCTTTTAATAAAAGTATACTCTTTTTTATTATTTTTTTCGTCAAGAAAATATTTTCTGCAATAAGTTGTATAAGATGATTTTACTAACTCTTCCCTAGATATTATTTTTAATTTAGTATTTTTGTTTATCATAATTTACTTCATAATTATAAAATTATTTTTTTACTATTTTATATCTATTATTTATTATAAAATTTTACAAAAAATCAACTTATCTCGAAATCGTACAAGTATTTATACCATAAAAATCTTTTTTCAAAATCTTTATAAATCTTTTTTATAATATCTTTTCTACTAAATATTTTTTCCCCCTTAAAAAATCCTTTGCATTTTTTATTATAGTTAATAAAACTATTCTTACTTAAAAAAACTGATACCCAAAATGGAAAAGAATCACATTGATATGGTTTAAATCTATATATTTTGCATCCTTTAAAATTATAATTTTCATCCCAAAAAATACAATCATAATTTGGTTTTTCTTTTAAAGATAGAAAAGTAAAATAATTTTTTGTATAATTTTTTTTAAAAAAATCTTCAGAAATTTTTAAATTTTTTAATATTTTTCTCAAATCATTTTTAAATAAAATGACCAACCCCTCCTCCCCTCGACAACAAAGCCCACAGTTTTGACATTCAAAACTAAAACTTTCTGGAATATAAAGATCTTTAATTATATCATTAAATATAAATTTTATTTCTAATTTATTGTAATTATAATCCATTATTTTTATTTATTTTCCAAATAAATTTTATTATTTTTATTATTAATTAATATTTTTTAAATTTTTTTTAATGCCGCATCAAGATCTTCTATTATATCATCTGGATCTTCAAGTCCTGTTGAAATTCTGACTAAATTTTGAAGTTTTTTATAGACTTCAGATTCTGGTTTTTTTAAATAAGATCTATGTGTCATAGAAAGGGGATGTTCAATTAGTGTCTCGCAATCACCAAGAGACACAGCTAAAACTGGAATATTAACTGATTCAATAAATCTTTTTGTCTTTTCTAAATCGGCATCTAATTCAAATGATAAAATTCCTCCATAGCCTCTTGATTGTTTATCAATTATTTTCTTATACTCATAAGACTGTAAACCAGGATAATAAACTTTTTTAATCTTTTTATTTCTTTCTAAAAAATTAGCTAATTTAATAGCAGATTTTTGATGTTCTTCCATTCTTATAGCTAAGGTTTTCAATCCTCTTGAAATTAAAAAAGCTGAATTTGGATCAAGTAAACTCCCAATTTCACACATAACACCAAATTTTAAATAATCAATATAATCCTTATCTTTACTACAAGCAAAACCTCCAACAGCATCTCCATGTCCATTTATATATTTTGTTAAAGAGTGAACAACAACATAAACTCCAAAGTCTAATGGATTTTGAAAATAAGGTGTTAAAAAAGTATTATCAACAACTACTTTAGCATTTACTTTATTTGCAATATTAACAACTTCTTCAATATCTATAGATTCTAAAAGGGGATTTGATGGTGTCTCAAAATATAATAATTTTGGTTTATTATTAAAAACAATATTTTCTAATTCTTTTAAATCACAAAAATTACAAAAAATGGCTTTAATATTATATTTACTTAAAAAATCTTTAATAAAAGAATAAGTTGAACCATATAAGGTATCATGAACGACAAGAACATCTCCTGCCAAAAGAAGCGAGAATAAAACAGATGAAATAGCAGCCATACCAGAAGAAAAACATACACCATCTATAGCATTTTCAAGCACTGATAATTTTTTTTCAAGGTTATTTACAGAGGGGTTTCCCCCTCTTGTATAAACATAACCTCTTTTTTTTAATGTAAAAAGATTCTCAATATTTTCAAAATTTCTCAAATTAAATGTAGATGTTTGATAAATAGGTTGATTTAAAGGATTAGAATCAAGTTCATTTTCAATATGAATATGAATTGCTTTAGTTTTAAATCTTTTATATTTTTCCATAATTTTATATATTTCTAATATCTTAGATACTATTAATTAATATTTTCAAATAATTAACACTATTAACCCTTCTAATGGTTCTACATATTAATTAACTCATTTTAATTTTTAATATAAACCTAAATAAATTTATTAAAATAATTTATAGGATATAGAAAAATTTTTTATTCAACAGATGTAATATGTGTTCCAGAATTACCCATCAAAGCATCATATAGTTTTTCAGGGGATGTTATTATTACTTTTTCTCCACCTTTCTCAATAAATTGAATGGAAGCTTCAATTTTAGGAAGCATTGATCCTTTTGCAAAATGACCCTCTTGAATATATCTTTTTGCTACTTCAATATCCATAAAGTCAATCCATTTTTGATCAGGTTTTTTAAAGTTAATAGCTACTTTTTCAACTCCTGTGGAAATGATAAAAACATCAGCTTCTATTTCTGAAGCAAGTAGAGCACTTGCCCAATCTTTATCAATAACAGCAGCAACTCCTTTATATAATCCATTTTCTTTAATAACAGGAACGCCTCCTCCTCCAACTGCTATAACCAAAACATCTGATTCTATAAGTTTTTTAATTACATTTAATTCAACAATATCTATAGGTTTTGGAGATGGAACTACTCTTCTATAACCTCTACCTGCATCTTCTACTACAACCCATCCTTCTTTTTCTATTCTTTCACTTATTTCCTCTTTTGTTTTATAAAAAGGACCAACAGGTTTTGTAGGATTTTGAAAAGCTTTATCATTTTTGTCCACAAGAACTTGAGTTATAACAGTTGCTACTTCATTTTTTATCCCTTCTCTTGAGAAAATGTTCCTTGCAACCTGTTGAATCATATATCCAATCCCACCTTGAGTAAAAGCACCTGCATAATCCATTGGTAAAGTTGGAACATGATCTTTTGCAGCTTCCGACTGAATAAGAACATTTCCAACTTGAGGACCATTGCCATGAGTTATTACAACATTATATCCAGATTTAATTATCTTTGCAACATTTTCTATTGTAGTCTCTACTGCTTTAAATTGTTGTTCAATAGTCCCTTTTTCTCCTTCTTTTATGAGAGAATTACCTCCAATTGCAATAACAGCTAATTTTTTCATAATAAAAACTCCTTTTATTTTTTTAATATATATATTTAATTTTATAAAATTAAATATAACATTTAATCATTAATTTTCTTTAATTTAATAAATATGAAAAACATTATAATACTAAATTTTTGTATAGTAATTTATATAGTAAAAAGTTAATTAATAAAAAATTTAATTACAAATTAACCTAAAATTAATTATATTGCTATTAAATAAAATAAAAAATTTATACCTAAGTATAAAACATATCTTTAAAATTTTAAAAACCCCTTAGTTATAAGGGGCTTTTAATAATTACAATATTAAATTTTAATGTCAAGTTAAAAATAACTTAAATTATACAAATACTTTTAATAATCTTCATCATCATCCGTAAACTCATCATCAAAATCTTCATCATCATAATATTCATCTTCAAACTCATCTTCATATTCATCTTCTTCATCTTCATAATCATAATCTTCATCTTCATCTAAATATTCATCTTCATCTTCTATATAACTATCTTCATCAATTTCTTTTAATTGATAAATTGCAAGACATACTTTCTCATCATACTTTTCTACAATATCTAAAAAATCATCATAATCGATTTTTTCAAAAGAATTGCTTTCATGATCAAAAAAATAAACTTCATCCACTACATCAAAAACTTTTTTAACAAATTGCTCAAATTTGTATTTCTTATCATCATCTTCAATAATTTCATTGAAATTAGCTTTTGGAATCTTTTCATAAATTGTTTCCAATTTTTCTCTTTTAATATATGGAGATAAATCAATGTTAGGAGTCTCAGATATTTCAAAGTTCTCAAAATCAATTATATCATCTCCATATTCATAAATATCGAGAACATATTTGTCTTCTTTTTCAATATAAATAACAGCAATTGTTTGCTTATTCATAATTACACTCCTCTATTTTTTTTTATTTTATTAATCAATAAATCCATGTTCTTTGCACAATTTAGAATACCAATAACCACTTTCTTTAATAATTCTATTTTGTGTTTCATAATCAATATAAACCAATCCAAACCTTTTCTTTTTGCCATGAGCCCATTCAAAATTATCCATAAAACTCCATACAAAATATCCCCTAATGTCACCTCCTTCATCCATTAATTTTTTCATAGATTTTATATAATTTTTTAAATATTCAATTCTTCTATAATCATTAATTTTTCCATTTTCAACTTTATCATCAAAAGCTGCTCCATTTTCTGTAACAAAAATAGGAATATTTGCTTTTTTACAATAGTTTTCCCATAAAAATTTAAGAATATCGTAAAATGCATCTGGTACAATTTCCCATTTCATTTCAGTCAAATCTTTTGCCCAATCCTTACCTACAGGGTCTTCAACTTTAAATTTAAATAAAGGATTTTTTATTGTTTTAATAACAGTTCTTGAATAATTATTAACTCCTAGAAAATCTATTTTTTGACTAATTATCTCTAAATCTTTTCCCAAACATAATTTTTTATTAAATAATTTTATAAAAGACACTACCTCTGAAGGATATTTCCCATAGAATATTGGATCGAGATACATAGTATTAAATATTGCATTAGCAAATTTCTTAGCTTTTATATCTTTTAAAGAAAGTTCTTCTCCAAGTATCTCCTTTATATGAACAATAGGGGAATTATTATTAGTTATACCTATTTTTATTTTATTATTTATACTTTTTGCAGCAATAACTCCTTTTCCATGTGATAGCAACAAATTATGTGTTGAAATAAAAAAAGAAGGTAGTGATTTAATCCCTGGAGCATGTTCACCAGTAAAATGCCCTAAAACAGAAAAAATATATGGTTCATTAAGAGTAATCCAATACTCTACTCTATCACCAAATTTTTTAATCAAAAAAGAGACATAATCAGCAAAATAATCTGAAATATTTCTGTCTAAAAAACCTCCATTTTTTTGTAATTCAAATGGTAAATCCCAATGAAAAATTGTTACAAATGGTTTAATACCTTTTTTTAATAAAAGATCAATCAACCTATCATAAAAGTCAACCCCTTTTTCATTTATCTGGCCTTTACCTTGAGGAAAAATTCTAGGCCATGAAATTGAAAATCTATAAGCATCATAATGTAATTTATCCATTATATCAATATCTTCTTCATACCTATGATAATGATCACAAGCTATATCACCGTTTGAACCATCTGCAATATTAGAAGGATTATGTGCAAAAACATCCCATATTGATAAACCTTTCCCATCTTCATTCCAAGCTCCCTCTATTTGATAGGATGCAGTTGCAGTTCCCCAAATAAATTTATCTGGAAAAGTTATTCTATTCATCACTTTTCTCCTTTTTAAACCTTAAAAAAATGTCTACATTTAATAAAACAAGTTATAACATAATTAAATATCGATGGTAATATAATTTATTTTTTTTCAAATTCAATAGGATAAAATTATTTTTTAAATATTTTAATACAAAAATAAAAACCTATATTTTTATAAAAAAAATTAAAACAATTAAAAAAATATTATTAAAGCTACCAAAGAAGCCATAGCTGTTGAAATCAAAGTAAAAGGTAAACCTATTTTTAAAAAATCAAAAAAGTTTACATGATATCCTTCTTTTTTCAGTAATCCAACAGAAACAATATTTGCAGAAGCACCAAATGGTGTAATATTACCTCCAAGGCAGGAACCTACAAGAAGACCTGAATATAATAAAAATGGATTTATTCCATTAGCTAATGCTATTTTTTCTACTACAGGCAGCATAATTATAATATAAGGAACATTATCTATAAAACCAGATAAAATCATTGAAACAAAAGTTATAATTAAAAAATTTAAAACTGGACTTTTACTAAAAGTATTTAAAAATATCTTTGCAAGATCATCAAGCAAACCAACTTTTGAAACTGCTCCTATTATTACAAAAATTCCTATTAAAAATATAATTGTTTCCCAATCAAGTTTCTTAATAATATCAAATGTTTGGGCAATATCTTTGCTTCTAAATAATAAAAACCAAAATAAACCAATAGTTCCAACAATCATACACCATATACCACTTTTTATTGTAAACCCTTTCTCTAAAAAAGATATAACAGCAAGTCCAAACACCATTATAATAAGTAACATAAATGGAATATAAGTTAAAGGCTTTACAACTTCCTCCTGAATCTCTTTATTTTTATATTTTCTAAAAATAGAAAGAAGATAAATTATTGAAGCTAAAGCCCCTGCTTGAACTATAAAAAAAATAGATGGTCTACCTTTATAAAAAAAGAAATCATTAAAACTCAATCCGGCATAACCTGCAAATATCATTGAAGGTGGATCACCAACAAGTGTTGCTGTTCCCTGTAAATTAGAAGAAACTGCTATACTTATCAATATAGGAACTGGAGAAATTTTTAGTTTTTTGGCAATATCAAAAGCAAGAGGTGCAACTACAAGAACTGTTGCAACATTTTCAACAAAAATTGAGATTATTCCTGTTAAAATACATAAAAAAACTATAGCAAGTCCTGCTGTTTTTGATTTGTTGACAATATTATCTGCAAAAGTCATTGGCACTTTAGAATATATAAATAGATCTGCAAGAATAAGTGTTCCAATGTAAATCATTAAAACATTCCAATTAATAAAATAAAAAATTGCTTCATTAAATTTAATTGCACCTATAAAAATTAAAAAAAGACTAAAAAAAATAGTTATATAAGCTTTTTTCTTAGAAAAAATAATTATTAAAATATAAGTTAAAACCAAAATTATAAGAGTAATTAATTTAGTGCTCATTTATCCTCCATTAATAATTCAATATAAAAAAAATTTTATATGACTAAATAAAAACATTTATTATTAAAAATCAAAATAACATTATAAAAGAAAATAATATTAAACTTTTAAAAATCAATAAATTTATCAAATTTTGAAAAAATTAAAAATATTTTATCATTTATAATTATTTGTTAATTATTTAAATAAATATTGAAATTATTTAATTATTGTTTAAAATTATTACAGTTATATAAATTTTTATAAAAATCCTGGAGTGAATTATGAATTTAAAAAAGATCTTTATTTTTTTTAGTATAGTAATTTTTTTTACTTATTTTTCTTGTCAATTTCAGGGATTTTCTTCGGAGAATCAAGAATATAATGAACTAAATAAGGAAATATCAAAACTTTTTGAAATTTATGAAAAAGCCGTTGTTTACAATGATCCAACATCCTTAAATGATCTTGAGAATTATTTGAATGAGTTTGATTCAAAATATAATTCTAATCTTTCTTCTGATTTTAGAAAGTTGAAAACAGAAAACTTAAATAGATTTTCTGGCAATAATAATAATTATCCTCTTTTAACTGACTTGCCATTTGACATTGATGGGGCTATTTATTTAAGTGGAGGAAGCTCAGACCCTGTTTCTACTGTTATAGCTTACATTGCCCCTCTATCAACCCCTGGAAAATATTATCATGGAGGAGCTCTTGATTTAAATAAGTTTGATCCATCAAATTTACAAGTTCCTTGTATTCAAACAGCTGTAGCAAAAGGTGCTGGATATGAAACAGCTTATGATTGGATGTCTAAAGTCAATGTAACTGTTTTAAAACTTAAAAACAATGTAAATCAAACCTCTTTAAATAATGCTCAAAATGCAATGCATTATTATTGTAAACCTGAAAACACAAATATGCAATATGGATTCTTTAAAAGCTATGTTAATGTTGCTCAGATTGTAACAAAAGATGATAACTATTACTGGTATTGTACAAAAGTTGTATGGAGACTTTATAATATTCTAGGAATAGACTTAGATTCTAATTCTTCTCTTATAGATTGGACTAAATCTGGTTTATATAATGCTGTTAAAACATATTATTTTACTGTTTATTTTTACGATAAAGCTAAAGCTCAACAAAAGTTAAATGAGTATATTAATTACGCAAAGTATAATATAGTTTTAGCTGAAGAAATTTATTTATCTCCTCTTGTTCAAAAAATTTATGAAAAAATAAGAAAATACTAAATGTATCGATTTTTAAAAATTAATTTAAACTATGAAAAAATTTTTTATTTCTATTTTAATTGTAGTTTTTGTAAGCATATTTACATTCCCCTATCAAGAAAAGATGGGGGAATTTTTTTTCTCATGTAATAATAATATTTACTCATTTAATTTAAATTCGAAAGAGATTAAAACCATTTTTAATATAGATGGTTATTTCCTCTCAAACATTTTATATTTAAATTATGGTTTCATATCTGTAAAAGTACCAAGGAACAATAGCAATATCAAAGAAATTTTATTTTTTAATTTTAAAGATAAAAAAATTGAAAAAATTAAAGAATTTAATTGCACAAATGTTTACTTTAATACTAATTTTTTGATCACAATAGATTATAGCAAATCAATTAATAATTCTTACAGGTTTGAAATATTTAATCTAGAATTTATTACAAAAAATAAAAATTTTCTTAATAAAAATACTTCAATTAATTTTAAAATCAAAAAATTAAACACTCTTTTTATTAAAGAAATTATAAATGACATAGATTTATCAGATAATTTTATTTTTTATTCATCAAATTCTATTGATTCTAAATTTTTAGAATTAAATATAATTGAATTAAAAACTTTTAAAAATATAAAAATTTTTTCAACTACCAAAAATTCAAACTTTTTAAAAATCAATAGTTTTAACTATGGAAATAAGAATTTAGTTATTTTAAATACAAGCACAGCAAATAATCTTAACTTAAATAACGAAATTTATTTATTAGATTGTGATACATTAAAGGAATATTTATATAAAAACATAGACCTAATTCTCAATAATGAACACAGATATAAATTAAAAGATACCATAATCAATAATAAAATATTGTGTAATTTAAAGATATTAAACTTATCGTATAATCTCTTTTCAAAAACATTTTTTTACAATGATAAAATTTTTTTCCAAATTATTGATAATAAAAATAATTGTTTTTTACACAGTGTTAACATTGAAGAAATTTTAAAATTTAAAGAAATAAATTTTAAAAATAAAAAATTAGATAATTTAGAAATATCTTCTATTTATTCAATATTAAAAATTGAAAAGAATTTAATCTACTATATATCATACAACTATTTTAAAGATAAAAGTAATTTTTACTTTGTTATTTTGGATCTTTCAGATTTAAAAGAAATATTTAAATATAAATTATAAAATTTTTAAATTTTTCTTATTTTACATATAAAAAAACCCTCAAAAAGATCACCAGGAATAATTTTTAAACATTTTTCTATTTCATGATAATTATTTATTTTATCAAAAACTATACTTTTTTTTATTTTAAAATTTTCCATAAAAGTATAAAAATCATCCTCTCTCTCAAATTTAAAATTTTTTTCTTCAAATAAATTACCAAATTCTGACATTAAATAATCTAAATTTGCAAATTTTTCAATCGGTTTTATTATATTAGGCAAATTATAATAACATGAATCAATTTTTTCTATTTGAGCAAATTTCCCAAATTTATTCAAAAAAATATCTATAACTTGTTCATTTTCATAAGGATTTAATGTACATGTTGAATATATTAATACACCACCTTTTTTTAAGTAGTTAAAACTCCCCTCTATCAAATTAATTTGGGTTTTTTGAAATTTTTTAAGATTTTTTATTTTATAAAATTTATAACTATTTTTATCCAGAAAGTTTACTTTACCTTCACCAGAACATGGTGCATCAAAAAGAATTTTATCATAAATTTCAAAATTTTTATTTTTTGTAAATCTTTCTTTTAATAATTTAAAAAAATCTTCTCCATTTAAATTATATAGATTTATATTTTTAACTCCAAGAAGCTCAATATTATGCTTTAATCTTTCAAACCTTATATAATTTGGTTCTACTGAATCTATTATAGCAAGATTATCAGTCATTGAAGCTATTTGAGAAGTTTTTGAACCTGGAGCAGCTGCTAAATCAAGTATTTTTTCACCTATATTAGGTTTTAAAATTAAAACTGGTAACATACTAGATAAACTCTGCAAATATATTTTTCCTTCTTTAACTATAGATTCATTTAGAATTTTTTTATCAATATTTTCATTAAAAATAAAAGAATCTCGGATTAGAGGATATTCTTTGAATTTATCACTGCCTTTTTTTAAGATATCTATTATTTCATTTCTTGTGCTTTTTAATAAATTCACTCTAAAAGTTGTAGGTCTTTTTATTCTAAATGAATTTAATATTTTATTATAAACTGAAGGCTCAAAAGCATTATATAAAATAAATATTAAGTCCTTCGGAAGAATATTGTAAAGTTCCTTTTTTGAAAGCATAATATATAAGCTATTTAGACTAAATTTTATTAACCCTGTCCAGTTAAAGCTTCAATTTTAGCTTTACAAGCTTCGATATAATCTTCTATATCTTTATAATTTGGATCATATTGTGATATTTGTTTAAATAAATCTAAAGCTTCTTGATACATTTTTTGATTAAAAAGGTCAACTGCTTTACCGTACATTTCTTCAATTTTGGAAGCTATCTTATCTTTTATTTTTTGATATAATTCTTTTATATCTTTATAACTTGAATCCAGTTTCATAAGTTCTTGAGCAGATTTTGCTGCATTAAAATAGTCTTCTTTTTTCATAAAATCAAGCACTGATTGATACAGTTTCTCAGCATTTAATATAATATCAATTTTTACTATATATTCATTTACTTTATTTTTATTGTAACCATAATCTAATGCTTGCTTAAAAAACTTTCTTGCATTTTCATAATCCTTTTTATTAAAAGCATCTACACCCCTTTTAAAGTTAGCTTCAGCTAATTTCTTTTTTTCCTCATCTATTTTATTTAATAACTCTTTTGCTTTAATATTCTCTGGATCAAGTAAAAGAACTGTTTGTAAAAGCTTATCTGCATCAGAAAATTTATTTTTAGAAATTAAATTTTCTGAATTTACTAAATATTTGTCTATTTCTTTTTTTATTAAATCTCGATTCTTATTAAAAAATTCTTTTGCTTCTTTGTTATTTTTATCAAGTTTCAAAACTCTACCCCAAAAGATAGCTGCTGTCAATAAATCCTTCTTCTTTTCATAATTTTTTGCAAGATTTATATACTCCTTAAGTTTTTTCTCTTTAAAATCCCTAATTTTTAATAAATATTCTTTTGCTAAATCGGATCCTGTTCTTGCATAAACATAAAAAAAATATTCACCCGATTTTTGCAAAAGGTCAAAATCAGTATTATTTAATGCTTGTCTATACATAGAAATGGCAGTATCTAAAATCATCTGATAAATGTCTTCTGCGGTAAGAAATTCGAAGGGATCATCATACGCAATACTTGAATTATATTCTGGAAATTCTTTCCCCGCTTTTTCAACATAAGTAGAATCAATTTTTGTATAATTTGAATAAAGTTTACAAGAATCAAAAGTAAATAAAATAATAAAAATTATAATAATAAAGAAAAGGTAATATAAAAAACTATTATATTTTTCATATTTCATAATAATCCCTCCCTATAGTTGTATAATAATATACAAACAAAATTAATATAAAATATTTTTTAAAATAAATAAACTTATTAACTTTATAATTTTATCAAATTAACAAATTCACTTATTAAATATTTTACTAATATTTATAGATACAGACTAATAAAAAAGAAAAATTAATTATTCACTAAAAAGGCTAAGAAAAAATATTTTTTAAACTTTTTTTCTATATACTGGAATAGGTTTACTTTTACCTTTTACTGAAACAAATTCAGGTCCTTCAAAACCTGAAACTTTAGCATTTTTGTAAGTTTCTTCAGAAACAACCATTTCATTCTTCTCAGCTATACCACATAATCTTGAAGCGGTATTAACTATATCACCTATTGTTGCAATTTCTTTTCTTTCAGAACCTCCAATATTGCCTACAATGACCCTTCCACTACAAATGCCAATACCAATTTTTATTTCACTGAAAGGGTAATTTTTCAAAATCTCAAAAGAAGCTTTTAAAGCATTTATCTCTTTTTTTTCACCTTTAAATATTGCCATAATTGAATCACCAATAAATTTATCAATATCACCTTCATACTTTTTTATTATTCCTACCTGATAATCAAGAATTTCATTTAATATCCTCATTACTTGTTCAGGAGAATGATTCTCTGAATATGAAGTAAAACCTCTAATATCAGAGAAAAAAATAGTAAATTCTTGATATGAGGGTTCTATGTTTATACTTGCAACTTTTTCTGTACTCTTTTCTGACAAAGAAGCTGATTTTTTAATCATTTCTAAAGTTGTTTCTGAAACATATGAACCAAGTATTTTTCTTTCTTTAATAGCATCCAACATCTTATTAAACTCAATCATAAGATCTTCAAGTTCATCTTTACCTTTGGGTTTAACTTTAATAAATTCACCTCTTGATAAACCTTGAACCGCATTTATCAAAATATAAATTCTCCTTGTTAAAATAAGTGTCATTAACCATATAAACAAAATAGCAATTGTTAAAAACAAAATGTTTATTAATATAGCACTTATTCTGAGCCAGTTTTGCTCCCTATAAATTCTATCATAAGATATAATTGTAGCAACATAACCTTGATAAGTAACCCCTCCACCCCAAATAAATGGAACTTTATAAATTAAAATTCCATAATTGTGTGTATTATGATTGTAAAAAAAAGAATAGAAATTTAAATTCCCACTCATTTTATTTAATATAGAAGAAGCCAATGATGCGCCTTCTAATACTTCAGATGGTATATAAACATTTATTTGATCTAACTTGGATGGAAAAGCAAGTAACCCATTTTTATCAAAAATAATAATATCAACTAAATCTTCAAACTTATTTTCATTCTTTTTTGATTCAAGAATCTCTCTTCTTGTTTCTGAAATAGTTATTTCATCTAACTTAACTGTTCTAAAGGTAACAAGTGGAGAAGCTATAGTCCTTCCAATAACAACTAATAAATTTTGAAAATTATCATTTGCTTGCTTAATAAGAATTTTTTGGTTTCTATTTGTCAAATATATAGTCAAACTTATAGAAGCCAATAAATAAATAATCAGAAATGCAAGAATATATTTTAACTTTAATTTCATATAAAAATAAATAACACAAAATTTTTAAAAATCAAAAATAAAACATAGTATTTAACTAAAATTTAAAAATATTTTTTTTAAATTTCTTATAAAATTAAATATTTAATATATTTTTATTAACAATATTATTTGCCTAAAAATTTAGTTTAAAATAATTAAAATTTTTAGTTAATATTAAATTAATAAAAAAATATTTTTTAATTTTTATTTTAAATAAAATTAGTTTATAATTATTTTATAGTGAATTTTAAGATTATTTAATAAAAGGAGATATTAGGAATAAAAACATGAAGCTATTTATATATATCATTTTTTTTGTTATAATTCATTTTCTTTATAAATGGACTAAACTTCTCTTTATTGCAATTTTCTCAGGAAAAGATGAATCTGTTTTTTCTCATTTAAAGATTTCATTTTGGGCAATGTTTTTTACAAATATTATTAAATTTTTAATTTATAATAAAATAGAATTCAATTTATATAGTAGGTCTTTAATAACAATTATAAACCTACTATTAATCATTATAAGTTGGTATATACTTCCTGGCTTAACTGGTGTTATAAACTCTATGACTATAGAACTTATATGGTCTTTTTTTATTTTATTTTTATTAGCTTATTTCTGTCTTAATATTAAAAAGGATATTGATAAAATTGAATTTTAAAAAAAGTTCAAAAATAATTATTTTAATATTATTATTTATATCAATAATTTTTTATACTTTATTCACATTTGTAGAATCATCTATAGATTTATTTAGAATCTGAAAATATTGATATTATTTTTATTTAACAAATAAATCAAAAAAATATTTAAAATTTTAATAAGGGGAAAAATATGATTTTAGAAATTTTAAAATTTATATTTAATTATATAAAAATATTTTACAGAAATTTAATTAAAAGAGTAAAAATTACTAAAAACTTCACAAAAGTTGATATAAATGGCAAAATTTTAAAGAATTTTATATTCATTAATTTAATTGACAAAATAAATTTAAAAAAAAATTTATCAAATCTTTTTTTATTAAATGAAGAATATTTAATAAATGATGTTTTTAATCCAAATCATTATTCATCAAATAAAAATTTTGATTCAATTAAAAGTATAAAATTGGACAAAAGTTTTAATAATATTTTAGAATACATAGAAAATTTTTATAAAAATAAATTAGAAATTTACAAAAATCCTAAAACAAATGAATTTATCTTTTCTGTTAAATATAATTCTAAAACTGACAAAATTTATGGACTTGGGCTTAAATTTTCTAATTTTAATAGAAAAAGAAAAGTTTTTGATAATTTTAATACAGATAATTTTTTCCATTCTTATTTTTCCGATCATTTATACTCAACTTCAAACATTTTCTACTTAGTAAATAAAAACTTTACTATTTTGTTTATTATTGATTTCCCAGGATTTATAAGATATGATTTTGGTAGATCTCAAAAAGATAAAATAAATATTTTAATTCCATCCGATAATTTTAATATTCTTATTTCTATTCATCAAAATCTTTATGATGCAATCAAAACATTATATTTAATTCAAAAAGACTTTTATAAACCTCCATTTCATGCTTTTGGTTATACTCATAGTAGATGGGGATTAAAATCCTTAGATGAAGTTAAGGAAATCTTAGAAAGTCATCTTAAAGAAGATTTCCCTATTTCAAATATATGCCTTGACATAGATTATATGGAGGATTATAAAAACTTCACTATCTCTGATAGATTTGGAAATGAAATGAAATTTAAACAATTTATCGATTATGCTTATTCTAAAAATATTTTTATTATCCCTATAATAGATGCTGGAATCAAAGATGGATCTATAGAATCTCAAAAACTTCTTGAGTCTGGAGCTTACATCAAGACAATTGAAGGACAACCATTTAAAGGAAAAGTTTGGCCTGGATATTGTATTTTTTTTGATTTTACTAATCAGAAAGCTCAAATATTATGGAAAGATTTAATTAAAAATTGGTGTGAATATTCTAAAACTTATGATTGCTGGCTTGATATGAATGAACCTTCTGTATTTAGTTCAGAAAACAAAACACTTCCAAAAAAAACTATTACATCAGATGGAATTGAAGAAAAACTAGTACATAACATTTATCCTTATTTCCAAGCAAAATCAACTTTAGAAGCTTACATTGAAAAAGGGAAAAGACCTATGCTTTTTTCAAGAGCAGGTTATACTTTTCAAGGTAGATTTTCTGGAAATTGGACAGGAGATAATAGATCATGCTTTAAACATTTAAAAATTGGATTTCAGCAAATAATTTCTTTATCACTATGTGGTACTATGTTTTCAGGAACTGACATAGGAGGATTTTGGGGGAAATTAAACAATAAGCTTTTAATAGATTGGTTTAAGGCATCATTGTTTCATCCACTCTACAGAAATCATAGTAGTATTTTTTCAAAAAGAAGAGAAATTTTTATCTTTGATCATAAAACAAAAGAACAATTAAGAAAAATTATTAATCTAAGATACAAATTTTTACCATCTATATACTCTTTATATATGGAATCTACTTTTTATAAAAGACCATATTTACAACCTTTATTATCTTTTTATAATTCTTACTATGAAATTTTTGAAAATAGGATTTTATTTAAATTAAGTGAAAAATTAATTGATGAAATTTTTGAGAATATAGTACTAATAGGGGAAACTTTTTTATTCGATCCATTTAATTTATTTGATAAATTTAATAAACTAAAATCATATTTTTTAGAAAAGTATAATTTTGACGAATTTAATATCGATGATATTAAAATTTATATAAAAAAAGGCAAAGGTTTAATTTTAACAGAAAATATTAAACAGGTTAAAAATATATTTGAAATTGAAAATTTTTTTTCAATTGGAAACCCAGATAAAAATGGACAATATGAAGCAATAATTTATTTAGATGATGGAATTAGTTCTAAAAGTGTTGATAAATTTGGACTATATAAATTGTTATTTTATTTTAATAATAAAGGACAACCCATAAATAGTTCATATGAAATAATCTACGAAAATCTTGATAAAGATTATTTAATCTTAAAAGACAAAATTTTATCAAAAATTTATGAAAATTTTTTAAACAATAATAGAAATATAAAAAAATAATATTTAATGTAAAAATATCTAAAAATTAAATTTTATTAAAATAACCTAACCCTTTTATTACTTGTTTATTTTTAGACCAATTTTTATCAACTTTGACAAAAAGATTAATTTTGACCTTTTTACCGTAAATATCTGATAGTTCCTTTTCTGAGAGAATTCTTATTTTTTTAATCATTTCTCCACCTTTGCCAATTAAAATACTTTTTTGGCTATCCCTTTCAACGCAAACATTTGCCTCAATTTCAATTTTTTCTTCCGTTTCTTTAAAAATAATAATTTCAACATATGTAGAATAAGGCACCTCTTGGTACGTAATATGATAAATTTTTTCTAAAATGACATCCTCACAAAAACTCTTGTCATTCATATCAGTTAATAGATCTGGATCATAATAAAATTGAGCTACATCTTTCAAAAAAGGTTTTAAGTCATTTAAAAAGCTTTTTACTTCAAAATCTTTTATAAGTGAAGTATAAAAAATTTTATCCCAATTTACTTTAACACTTTTTAATAAAAACTCTTTCTTTGACTCATTTATACCAAGATCAATTTTATTAAAAATCAAAACTTTTTTTGAATTTAACGACAATATTTTATTTAATATATTCTTTTCATTATCTTCAATATCTTTTGAAGAGTCTGTAATAAAAATAGTAATATCACACGCTTCTAAAGAATCTTCAATTTCTTTATTAATTAATTGGTTAAAAAGTTTTTTTGATACATGAAAACCAGGAGTATCAACAAATACGAATTGACTGTCACCTTCTGTTAAAATTCCCTTTGTCATCCTTCTTGTAGTTTGAGGTTTGTCTGAAACAATTGACACTTTCTCACCCACCAATAAATTAATTAAAGTAGATTTACCAGCATTTGGAATACCTACAATAGTTAAAAATCCTGCTTTTTTCGACATTTAAGTTCTCCAATATTCAATCTAATTTTAAATTTACTTTCTAATATTAAATTAATAAAATTTATATTTAAGGTCAATTTAATTTAAAAAATCAACTTAACATATTCTTAACAAATTATTAATTATATCAAAACATATTTGTATAAAATTTTTATTAAGTTTTATTAAAGAGTTAAAATGGAAAATAGAGAAGATAAAATATTTAAAAATATCTTAAAATATTCAAGCTACATTATTATTTTATTTGCTTTAGTTATAATAATAACTCTTGTTAAAGGATCTTATGAGGCTTTGAAAAAAATAGGGATTAGTTTTCTATTTCAAACAGATTTCAATCCAATAAATGAAAAATATGGTGCTAAAGTTTTTTTAACTGGTACAATTTTAACATCAATTATAGCTTTAATTTTCTGTATTCCATTTGCCCTTTCATTATCAATACTTATTGGTGAATATTATGAAAAAACTTTTATAGGAAATTCATTAAAATCAATGATAGATTTTCTTGCTTCAATTCCATCTGTTATTATAGGTTTTTGGGGATTAACTATACTAGTTCCTTTTATTAAAAAAAATTTTAATTACAATCCAAGTGGACTTGGTATATTTACAGCTTCTTTAGTTTTATCAGCTATGATAATTCCCTATGCTACTTCAATTGCAATAGAAGTTATAAAACTTGTTCCACAAGATATAAAAGAAGCTGCGTATTCTCTTGGAGCAACAAGATATGAAGTTATTACCAAAATTTCATTAAATTACGCAAAATCAGGAATATTTTCAGGATTTATACTAGCTTTCGGAAGAGCTTTAGGTGAAACTATGGCAGTAACAATGTTAATAGGTAATAACCTTAAAATGCCAAAAACTGTTTTTGATCTTGGTAATACAATAGCTTCTATTATTGCAAATCAATTTAATGAAGCTTCTTCCTCTTTACATACTTCCGTTTTAATAGAACTTGCATTAATATTATTTATCGTAAATATTGCAATAAATATTCTTGCTAATATTATAATTAAACGTATTGGCGTTTATACAGCAAAATACCAATAAAAGTTTAACAAAAAATAATTTGAAAATTAAATAAATATAATATTTTCAAAATTTAATTAGTATAATTAAATTAAAAAATTAAGTAGTATATAATATGAATATGCAAATAACAAATTTTATGGAAAACATTAAAATTTTAGAAACTAAGAGAGAAAAAAGAAAGCTTTTAGTTAGGTCTTTTAAAGATAAGTTTTTTCAAGTAATTTTATTTTTTTTCTCTATTCCTCTTTCTATTCCTCTATTTTCAATAATTTACAATATATTTAAAAATGGAATAAAAGCTTTAAATATAAATTTCTTTACTCAACTTCCAAATTATTTTGGAGATGGTGGCGGAATAATTCACGCTATAACAGGAACATTGCTTTTAATTATTATTGCATCTCTTATATCATTGCCTATAAGTCTGTTAACAGGCATATATCTCTCAGAAAATAAAAATAAAAAACTAGCTAAAATTACAAAATTTATAATTAATCTTATTCAAGGAATACCATCCATTATAATTGGTATTGTTACATATGAGCTTATCTGCAAAACTTTTAAAGGATACTCTGCTTTTGCAGGTGGATTTGCTTTAAGCTTAATAATGATCCCACTTATGACGAAACAAACAGACGAAATACTTAGTTTAATTCCTGAAACATATAAAGAAGCTTCTATCTCTCTTGGAGTATCATATAAAAAAACTATTCTAAAGGTTATTGTTCCTGCAGGTCTTGAAGGTATCAAAGCCGGATTTCTTACTTCTGTTGCAAGAATAGCTGGAGAATCAGCACCTCTTTTATTCACAGCTTTTGGAAATTTTTTTGTTAATCTTAACCCATTTAAACCTGTTCATGCTTTGCCCCTTCTAATATATAATTATGCTATGAGTCCTTATGATAATTTGAAAAGGATAGGATGGGGAGCTTCTCTTGTTTTAATTATTATTATATTTATATTTAAAATAATTAGTAAAATAGGTCAAAATAAACACAATATTTAAGGAATTTTTTATCTTTTATATTTTACTATAAAAAAATAAATTATATAAAAATAAGGACTTAAAATGATAGTTGAAGAATTAAAAGAAAAAGAAAATATAACAAAAAATGAAACAGTTGTAAAAATTTCAAATTTAAACTTTTGGTATGGAGAAAGTCAAATTCTTAAAAATATTTCTTTCGAAATTTACAAAAATAAAATTACTTCTATTATGGGACCATCAGGTTGTGGGAAAACAACTCTATTAAGGTGTATAAATAGAATGAGTGAACTTAATCCACAATCTAAAGTTTCTGGAAAAATATTTTTATATGATAAGAATATTTATGATATAGACCCTATTGAACTAAGAAGACATATAGGCATGGTATTCCAAAGACCAAATCCATTCCCAACAATGACAATATATGAAAATGTACTTGCCGGTTATATTTTGAATGGTATAAAACTTAAAAAGAATGAAAAAGATAGAATTGTAGAAGAATCCCTAATAAGTGTAGGACTTTTTGAAGAAGTTAAAGATAAATTATATCAAAAAGGAACTAATCTTTCAGGTGGACAACAACAAAGACTTTGTATCGCTAGGGCTATTGCAATGAAACCTTATATAATACTTTTTGATGAACCAACTTCTGCTCTTGATCCAATATCTTCAAAAAAAATAGAAGAATTAATCGAAAATTTGAAAAAAGATCAAACCATTATTATAGTTACACACAATATAGCTCAGGCAGCAAGAATATCTGATTATACAGCTTTTTTATATTTAGGGGAACTTATTGAATATGATAAAACTGAAATTATGATGTCTATCCCAAAAGATAAAAGAACAGAACAATATTTAACTGGAAAATTTGGTTAAATATTTGAAAATAAAATATTTTAATATTTTAAAAATAAAAATTAAACAACCAATAAAATAAAATTAAATAATTTTAAAGGAAATTAAATTATGCTTGAAATCGAATTTAAAAATTTAGAAGAAGAATTCTTAAATTTTACAAGGCATACTTATCTAATGTTAAATGAAAGTATAAAGGGAGTTTTAGAAAAAGATGAAAGCTTACTTAAAAAAGTTATAATTGATGAAAATAAGGCAAATTCTTTTGAAGTATCTATAGATGAAAAAATAACTTTCATACTTGCAAAATATGAACCAAAAGCAAAAGATCTCAGAAAAATATTAATGATACATAAAATAAACAATGACTTAGAAAGAATAGCAGATCTTGCTACACATATAGCTGAAAGTGGGCATATTTTAATTAGTTTTTCAAAAATAATTGAAGCTTATTCAAAAGATTTAAAAAATATGAATGACTTTACCCTTAAAATGTTTAATGATTCTATAAAATCATTTGTTGAAGAAGATTATGATCTTTGTATAAAAATTATAAATGATGATGATAAAGTTGATAATTTAAGAAAAAAGATACTTTCAAAAATACTTTTAAATATTCAAAAAGATCCAGAAAATGTATCAATTTATCTATATATAGAAAAAATATCAAAAAATATTGAAAGGATTGCAGATTTAATAACAAATATTGCAGAAGATGTTATTTATATTGTAAAAGGAGAAAATATTAAAAAAGAAAATATAGAATAAACATTACTATAAAATTTAAAGACAATCATTTATTAAGGAGCCATTTAACATAAATTCTAATATTATTAGAAACTTTGTTAAGTAGGTTCCCTAAAAGATTTTCAAAATTTTTATATTGCTTTGAATCTTCTGGATAAATAATATCAAAAGTATTATAATTCTCATTTTCCACCATTTCCAAAATATTTTCATAATTTTTTCTATTTTTTATAAGTTTATTTAGTATTTTATCTGTATATTTTCCATCTTTTTTTGCTTCTTTTGTTATTTTATCAATTATTGCTTCATAATTAAAGTTATAGTTATTCATAGTTTCTTTAATATTTTTAAATACAACATTTTCTCCTATATTATCATTTTTATTCAGCAAATATTTATTTATATATTCCATTTGCAAAGCTTCTAGTAATGTATGTTTATATGTTATGTCGTTGAGAAGATTATTCTTTAAAAATCTTATCCCTACAGTATCAAGTATACCTGCAAATATAAGATAAAAAGTACTTTTGCCAGGGACAACAGAAGAATGATATGGTTGACTCATATCCATTATATAATGTAATGCCCACCCTGCAAATCGATATCCCCAATAATCTTCTCCTTTAGAAAAACAAAATCTTGCTAATTCTGAAAAAATAATAATTCTATACATCACATAGCTTCTTTTCAAATCAGGCATAATTTTAGTTAATAAATTACTTTCATGATAAAAAGCCATATGAAATGGAGCTTGTGTTCCATAAGCAAGTTTAGGATTACCATAAGGTTGATTTCCAAGTTTATAAATTTGGCCCCATTGAGATCCATTATCCTCAAAAAGAGAAATATCTATACCATAGTCAGGTTCATCTGTTGCAGTTGAAATAATTTCAATTCCTTTTAATTTTTCTCCTAGATTTATTTTATAAAACTCATGATATCTATTAAGATAATAAACAAAAGCTATATCTTTAAAAGAAATCCTTCTATTATTATTAAGTAAAATACTGTGATTATATCCATTTTTCATATATTTTTTAATAAAATAATTAATTTTATAAGAAGTATTAATTTTTAATGAAAATAAAAAATATTTCTCAATAAAATCTATTAATTTTGTTTCCAAATTTAAAGGATTTTGTTTTATTAAAGTTTTAATTTTAACTTTATCTTTTAATTCCAACGATTGAACTAATATATTCAAAAAATCTTTAAAATATTTATTATTTTCATATTCTTTAGCATAATTTTGAATATAAAAATTAATAAAATTCTCACTACTTAAATCTTTTTTATTAAAATTTATTTTTAATTTAATTTTATCATCCTCATTAAAAAATTTCGAATTTAATATTTTTTTATTTATATCAACAAAAAAGTTTTCAAGGTCATCAAAATTATCAATAATGAATTCAAAAAGTGGTTTTATTTTTGTTTCATTATTCAAATAATTAGCTATATAAGAATTCTCAAAAGAATAATAAGTTATCTGAGCATGATCTTCCCATGAGAAAATTTTAAAACTAAATAAAACTATTATTATTAAAGTAGTTAATAATTTTTTACCCATAGCATCCTCTTTATAATCTTCTATCAAATTTAACATAATAACCTTTTAAAATCAACATTAATATTTTAAAATCTCTTTTTTAATTGAATTAAAAAATGATTAAAAAAATGTTTATTTTTTTTTTTTTTATTCTAACATTGGTATACATGAATTATAATGGGGTTTAATTTATGTCAAGAGTATGTGATATTTGTGGAAAAAGAAGAATAACAGGATGTAATGATCCAAAGTCTCATAAGAGAACTTTAAGAGAATTTTTACCTAATCTTCATTCTATTAAAGTTGAAATTAATGGAGAAATAAAAAAAATAAAGATTTGTTCAAAATGTTTAAAAGCGAATAAAGTAAAAAAAGTTCTTTAAAAAAATAATATTAGATAAAATTTGTCTTTTTTTAATCTATTACTAATTTTTTAATTTCTAAATTAAATAAATTTATATTAATTATTTCTCTAATTTTCTATAAATTAATT
>JAOAHJ010000016.1 GCA_026415295.1 Spirochaetota bacterium
TTAAAAATATTTAAAATTGGGAAATTATAAATCAATTTATCTCCAAGATTAAGAATTAAATTATTTTTAATATAAAAATCTTTTTTTTCATTAAAATAAAAATAAAATTTTAAATCAAATGATAATAAATTCAAATTTTCTATTTGAATAATATTAAAATAGCTAAAATTATTAATATCTAATATATAAGTTTGAGGAAAATTTTTATAAGAAATCTTCATATTAAAAGAAAATATACTAAAATCTATATTTAAAGTTAAAATAAAACTATAAAATTTTGAAATTGTTTTTAAGTTATTTAAATTTAAAAAACTAACATTATAAAAATAATCATTAATATTAGTTAAATTGTTATTATCATCATCAGAAGATATAAATTCAAAAAAATTAAATGGATAAAGCCTATAATATTGGTTTATATATACTAAATTAAAATTTTTTGATATATTAAATTCAAAAAAGTTATTATTTTTATTGGTAATTTTAAAATAAATCATACCCTCAAAATCAATACCACCATTTGATAAATAATAAGGTGAAAATTTTATATCAAAATATGTATTTTCATTTATATAATAGATACCTTCTATAAAAAAACTTATTAATAAATTTTTAAAAATAAAATAAATAAAACTTGTACCTGCATTAATATGCTCAAAATATTTTTTATAAACTATAAATAAATTATAATAATTTGAAAAATTATTTTTAAAAAAATCAAATCTTAATATTAACAAATTCTCATAATCTATTAAATTAAAATTATTATTAAAATAAAATAAGTTAAAATATGATGAGTTGTTTTTAAAAACTTTTGAATATAGAGTAAAACTATTGTTAAAAGTTAAGATATTATTATTGT
This sequence comes from Spirochaetota bacterium, assembly GCA_026415295.1. NCBI lineage: Bacteria > Pseudomonadati > Spirochaetota > Spirochaetota bacterium. Next base: position 863 of record JAOAHJ010000016.1, read on the forward strand.
TTGAATTATTAGATAAAATTTTTGTGGATAATAAAAAATCATTAAAAATATTATTTTGCTCTAACTCTATATATAAAGGGTTTTTCCTTATATCAAAGATTAAATTTAAAATATAATTTCTCATTAAAAAAATTGTATCAAGATAAAAATAATAAGAATTTAAGAATATATAAGAAAGTTGAAAAATACTTCTATAAAACTTAGTTGAAAATGAAAAAATATTTATATTTAGCTGTTCATCAGATTCAATAAAATTTTCTTTTAATTGTAAATCTTGTATTAAAAGTTCATCATCTATCGGAGCAAATTCTAACTCAATATATTCCAAAGTTGGAACAAATATTTCAATTTTTTCTATATCTATAGTCTCTTGCTCGCCACTCTCTTGACCAAATAAATTCGTAAAAATAAAACTATTAAATAAAAAAATAATAAAATAAATCAAAATAAGATAAAATTTTTTTTTCATAATAAATTTTTCTTAATTATTTCAATTATAAATGAATCTTTCAAATATTTATTAAAATCATTATATTTGTTTGATTTTACATAACCTTTTTTTTCAAGGAAATAAAGATAATAATAGACTATTTCATTTTCAGGACTCAAATTAAAATCAATAATAGCTTCAAAAACTTTATATGCATTATTGTAATCTTTTTGTTTATAATAGAAAAGAGCAAAAAAATACCTTGTCCAAAAAGAGATATAATTATCTTTGCTCTGTATATTTGACCTAAATTCTTTTGTAAATTTTTCAAAATTGTTGTTATAATAAAACTCATTTATATAAATTGCTAAAAAATATGTTCTATTACTTATTTTATTTTGAATAAAATAATATAATATATTTTTAAAAGTCTCTTCTTCTATTAGATCAAATTCTTTAAGAAAATATAGATAAATAAAACTTATATATTTTATTTCTTCAGATTTATTATTATAAATGTTAAAAATTCCTTTTTCTTTAATCTTTTCAATATTTTTTAATTTCAAATAAATGTAAAAAAGAAAGTTATTAATTACAAATTCATTATATTGTCTATTAATTAAATCCTCAAGTATTAATGCTGAATTTTCAAGTAAATTTAATTCATAAAGTATATTTGCTTTATTAAACAAAATATTATTTTTAGAATCTTTATCTTCCACATAATTTAAGCAATAATCAAGATAAATAAGAGCTTTATCTAATTCTTTTTCTTTATAATAATAAGAATATATAAGATAGGATGCATCAAAAATTAACTTCTTATTTTCAAATTTTATTAATGAATTAAAATAATTTACAAAAACATTATCCTTAATTAAAATATTTAACTCTACTAAATAATAGTAAATTAAATCTTTTTTATAATTTGAATCTATGTTTAGAGCCTTTTTTAATTCACTTAAAGCTTTTTCATAATTTTTTAAATTATAATAAATTAAATATTTCTTTATTAATACATCAACTTGTATTTCACTTTCTGAATTACTATTATAAATAAGATCACAAAACTCTAAAGCTTTTATATAATTTTTTGTATTAATATAAGAATCTATAATATAAAAAGCAAGCGAATAATTTTTGTCTATCTGTAATACTTTCTCCTTATACAAAGCTGCTGCTTCATTTATATTTTTTTTACCTATAATTTTTATTGAAGAATATATTACATTTATATATAATTGATCCTCCAACTTAACTCCATTCAAACATTTTTTAATAGAATTATAAGCTATATCATATTTCTTTAAATTATAAGATACAATTGAATGATAGTATAAAATCTCATAATAAATTGGTGAAGAAGGATTATTTTCAATAAAATTAGAAAATAATGTAAAAGCTTTATTAAGATCGTTTTTTTCAATATAGTAAAAACAAATTAATTTTATTGAAAGATCATAAAAAAGATCTCTTCTTTTTGCTTTTTCAATAGCATTATTTAAATAAACTATAGCTTCTTCATGCTTACCAAGTTCATATAAAGAATAACCTAAATAATAATTTAATTTATAATCATTTTGATTAATTTTATAAGATTTTAGAAAAAATTCTAAAGATTTTTCGAAATCTTTTTTTAAAGCAAAAACTCTTCCTAAGTTATATAAAATTTCATAATTATTCTCATAAAACTCTTTATTATTTAAATAATGTGTTTCATATATAGTTTGGAAAAAATCAAAGCTCAAATTATTATAAATCAAATTAAGAGCATAATTAAATATTTTTTCTTTATTTTCAATATTATTAATATATTTTAATATTAGATTAAGTTTTTCTTTATAATCATTTTCAAAATTTAACATATAAATTAAAGAGTTATAAGCAAGCATTTTATCATTAGTTTTATTTATGCAATTTTCAAAATAAATTTTGGCAAGATCTTTGTTGTCTTCAAGTCTTCCCAAATAATAAAAAACATAATCTATATTTTCGAAAGAAGGATTATTTAACAGAATATACTCAAAATATATCTTATTTCCAGTAATTTTTCCTAAGTAATAATATGAATAAAAAAAATATTCAGATTTAGGATAATTTTTTATTATTATATTAAATTCATCTTTAGCTTCTTTATATTTCTTTTGTTTATAGTAGGACTTCCCTAAATAATAAATAGTGTCATCAATAAGGTCACTTTCTGCGTATTTTAATAAGAATCTTCTAAATTCAATTTCAGCTTTATCAAATAAGGATAAATTAAAATATAGCCTTCCTAGAGTAAAAGATAAGTAAGGTTTATAAATTTCATCATTGCTATTTATACCTTTGTTTAAAAAGTAAAATGCAAGATCAAACTCTCCTATTTGAATTAAGGAAATGGAAAAATAATAGTAATACTTTCCAATTTCATTAATTTTATCTTCAAACTTAGAAATCTTATTAAACCATATGGTTGATTGTTTATAGTCTTGAAAAAAAAATGAAATAACTCCTTTATAATATTCACAATATTCATAATATAGCTTAAAGTATTCTTCTTTTATTTTTTCAAAATAACTTTTTGATAAATCAAAATTTCCAAGATAAAAATTTGAAACACCAAGTAAATAATAATAAAAATCTTTTTCTTTATCTGAAAGTGTCTCAAAATATATTTGTGAATTGACTATAACCAAACAATTTAATATAACTTTATAAAATAACTTATTTTTAAAATAAAAAAGAATCTCTTCTTTATTATAATTTAAATATTTATCTTGATTACTAAAATCATTACTTAAAAAATCATAAGCTAAAATATTAATTCTTATTAAAATAAATAAGATAAATATAATAGATAAAATAATTAATTTATGATTTTTACTTCTGTAATACTTTTTTACCATTTTTCTCAGATTTTTTTACATCTTCTATCTTAAATTTCAAAAGGCCTTTTTCACTAAAAAATTTTACAATACTATCTTCTTTTGCTTCACCTTTAAGGATTAAATCTGATAAAAGATCTTCTATTTCTTTTTGAATCAGTCTTCTCAAAGGCCTAGCTCCATATTTAGAATCAGCTCCTTTTTCAATTAAATAATCTTTTGCTGAATCACTTATTTCTATTTTAATTTTATAATTTTTCAAAGTAGTTTGAACTTCTTCAATCATAATATCAATGATTTTATAAAGGTGTTCTTTTTCAAGAGGATGAAAAATAATAAAATCATCTACTCTATTTAGAAATTCAGGATTAAAACTTTTCTTTAATTGATTTAATACTTTAGATTTAATATCTGCATAATTTAATTTATTATCTTCTCCAATATTGAATCCTGGAGCTTTATAACTTAATATTTCCTTAGCTCCAATATTAGAAGTCATTATTATAATTGTATTCTTAAAATCAACCCTATGACCTAAATTATCAAATAATTCTCCTTCTTCAAGAACTTGAAGCAACATATTAAAAAAATCAGGATGAGCTTTTTCAATCTCATCAAAAAGAATTAAAGAATATGGTTTTCTTCTTACTTTTTCTGTAAGTTCACCACCTTCTTCATAACCAATATATCCAGGAGGGGCTCCAACAAGTCTAGATACATTATGTTTCTCCATAAAATCTGACATATCAATTCTAATTAAAGCTTCTTGTGTTCCAAATAAAAATTCAGCAAGTCTTCTTGCTAATTCAGTTTTACCTACTCCTGTTGGCCCGAGAAAAATAAAAGATCCAATAGGTTTTTTTAATTTTTTAATTCCTAATCTTCCCCTCTTTATTGCTCTTGAAACTGCCTCAATAGCTTCATCTTGACCAACAACAAACTTTTTCAAAATTTCTTGCATTTTAACAAGTCTTTCTGTTTCAGATGTCTTTAATTTTTCAACATTAATGCCAGTCATTCTTGAAACTACTTCTGCAACTATATCCTTAGTTACAATATTATGTTCTTTATCCATTACTTTGCTTATTTCCCAGTTAGATTTTAATAAAATATATTTGTTATAATAATAGTTTAATTTTTCTTGTATTTGAGGTAATTTCTCATATTCTTTATTTCTGAAATAGTTTTCTTTAAGCTCTGTTAATCTCTTCATTTCTAATCTTATATCTTGTAATTCATTAGGTGGAATATTATAAATTATATTTATATATGAACCAGATTCATCTAAAATATCTATTGCCTTATCTGGAAGAAATCTATCATTTATATATTTTTTTGATAATTCAACAATATATTTTAAAACTTCCTCACTATATTTTACTTTATGATAATCTTCATATTTAGATGCTATACCTTTTAATATTTCAAGTGTTTCTTCTTCAGATGGTTCATCTATAACTATAGGCTGAAATCTTCTTTCTAAAGCCTGATCTTTTTCAATTCTCTTTTTATATTCATCAAAAGTTGTTGCTCCAATAATTTGGACTTCTCCTCTGGCAAGAAAAGGTTTCAACATATTTGAAGCATCAATAGCCCCTTCAGCACCACCAGCTCCAACTATAGTATGAATTTCATCTATAAATAATATACAATTTTTTGTTTTAGAAAGTTCCGATAATATTTTGCTCATTCTCTCTTCAAATTCACCTCTATATTTGGTACCAGCAACTATAGTTCCCATTTCCATCTTTAATATTCTTTTATTAAAAAGATTTTTAGGAACCTGTTCTGCTATAATCCTTTGTGCTAAACCTTCTACAATTGCTGTTTTACCAACTCCAGGATATCCTATTAATATAGGATTATTCTTCATTCTTCTTGAAAGAACTTGAATAACCCTTTCTATCTCTTTTTCTCTTCCAATTATCGGGTCAAGTTGTTCAAGCCAAGCTAGTTCTGTTAAATCCTTACAAAACCTATCCAAAACCATAGTAGAAATATTTGATTTTGGTTTTTTCTTTATTTTTGAGTAAGGATCATTTCCAAATTTTTTTAATATATCAGTAACCTTTTCTTCTGTAATGCCATATCTCATAAATATATCATATAAATCAGTTCCTTTTGAATTATATATAATTGAAATCAATAAGTGTTCAGGTGTAATCTGGTGATCATTAAACTTTTGCATTACAGTTTTAGAATATTTTAAACAAGCATTAGCATTAGCATTAAAATCATAATTTGATAATGGCGAAATTACAGGTGCTCTTGCAATAGTTAATGAAACTTCCTTTTCAAACTCATCCATATTATCTTGAACGATATTGCTTATCAAAAAGTAAGCAAGCCCTATCTTTTCTCTTATTATACCAAGAATAAAATGTGCAGGAGTAATTGCAAGAGAGTTTAAATCAGTTGCAATTTTTTTAGAAATTTTTAAAACTAAATTTTGTAGATCTTCTGAAAATAATTCTTCCATTAATATTCCTTTTTTATATTAATTTATCTTTCTATTAAAATATAACAAAATAATATTTTTTTGTAAAATCATAAAAATAGATTTAATATTCAACAAATTTATAGTTTTCTATTTTAAATTTATAGTCACATTGTGCAGCAATACTTAAATCATGAGTAACAATTATCAATAATTTATTTTTTTTTCTCACAATATTTAACAAGAGCTCTATTATAGTACTTCTATTTTTAACATCTAAGTTTCCTGTTGGCTCATCAGCAAGTATCACATCTGGATCATTAATTAATGCTCTTGCTAATGCTATCCTTTGTGCTTCACCTCCAGAAATTTCAGTAATTTTATTTTTCTTTAAATGACTTATATTTACTTCTTCCATTAATTGCAACGCTCTTTCATAAGCTATATTCTTTTTTATGCCCTTTTTCAAAGCTGGTAAAATTATATTTTCTATAATATTCAATTCCGGAAGAAGATAAAAAGATTGGAAAACATAGCCATAATTTTCATTTCTTAATTTTGATAATGCATATTCATCTAGCTGATTAATTTCATATTTTTCTTTAAATATTATTTTCCCCCTATCAATATAATCAAAACCAGAAACTAAATTTAAAAAAGTTGTTTTACCACTTCCAGAAACTCCAGTTATTGCATATGTAAAATTATTAAAAAAAGAAACATTTAAATTTTGAAATATTGTTATTTCCTTATCAAAAATAAAATAACTTTTATCAACATTCTCAATTTTTAATATCGGAATATTATTAATTTTATTCATTATGAATAACCTCTTTCGGTTTTAAAGAAGCAGCTTTTTTTGCTGGTAGATAGCTAGATATTAAAATTACAATAGTTGAAAAAAATATAATTGAAAAAACTTCAAAAAACTTTACTTTAACAGGAACTTTTTCAAAATAGTAAATTTCTCTAGAAAAAATTTGAAATTTTGGAATATAATATTTTATGTTAAACAATGTTAAAATCTCATTAATAAAACCTATAAAATTATTTATGAATTTTTCTAAAATATTAAAGAATAAATCAAGATTTTTTGTCAATAAAAGCCCAATAATTAAACCTATAGATACACCAACAATAGCAATAATCAAACCATAATATATAAATATTGATTTTATGTCATCAGGACTAAAACCTAATGCCTTTAGAATTCCTATTTCTTTTCTTTTTATCATTATTAACATTATTTGAGAGGATACCATATTAAAAGCAGCTACTATTATGATTAAAAAAATTATAAAAATTAATAAATTTTTTTCATTTTTAAAAGCTTCATATAAACTGCCCATGTAGTCCATCCAAGTTAAAGCTCTATACTCAAAACCATACAATTTCAATATTTCATTTTTTACATAATTCACATTTTTTAAATCATCAACAATAATGCTTATAGAGTAACAAGATTTTTTATCTAGATTAAGAATATATTGCGCAAGTTCAATAGAAGAATAAAAAATAGAAGAATCAACAGGATAGAACCCTGTCTTAAATATTGCATGAGCCTTAGTAATTTTAAATCTTGGAATTATATTATTACCTGTAATACTATATAGAGCAATATTTGAATTTAAATTGAAGTTTTTTAAATAAGCAAATTCACTACCAATAATTAGTATATCTTCTCTTTTATTTAAATTTCCCTCTTTAATTATAAAATTTTTTTTAAAAAATTCTGAATTAAAATAATCTTTTCCATAAGCTCGTAATAAAGTACTACCAATATTGCCATCTATATTATAGAGAATAGGAGTTTCAATAACTGGAAAAGCTAACTTTATATTTTCTATTTTATATAATTGGTTAATAATTTGTTCATAATTATCAATTTTTTCATCAAAAACTTTTTTTAAGGTTATATGAAATGATTGTAAACTTATTGTTTTTTCAATTGTATTGTCTTGAAATCCATTCATAACAGATACTACTGTTATTAAAACTGCTATACCAAGAATAACACCTACAATTGAAAAAATGGTAAATATAGAAAAAAAACCTTTTTGCTCTTTACCTGAAAGATATCTAAAAGTTAAAAAAATATTAACTTTATCCATATAAACCTTCTAAATAAAAATTTACCATTTAATTAAAATATATCAATTTATCAATAAAATAATTATATTTTATTTAACAGCATAGAAATCCTTCAGATTAATAATAAATTCTTATTTTAGATTATCAAATTATATAATGAAAAAACTAGAAAAAAAGAAAAATCTAAAATGTTTCATCAATATTTTGAGTACCACAAATTGGACAATGTATTATGAAATTTTCTCCTTCGAATTCTTCAAAATCATAATCATCCAAATCTTTATAAATAATCCATTTATAGCCACATTCATTACAAAAAAGGTGAATTTCATTCTTTACTGTATTTTCATTTAACCTTTTCCCCAACTCATATATTTTTCCCATTTTTTACCCTTTTAAAATTAACATATTACTATATAATAATATAGCCTATTTTATAATAAATTCAACACTTCAATATAAACCTTTGCCCACTATTGTATTTATATAAATATTATTAATTACAAACTAAATTAAAAATATATCTTAATCATCATAAATAAAATTTTATACTTTTTTATTAATCACTACTTAATTCTGGAATTAAAAATACTTGGCCAGGGAAGATTAAATCAGGATTTGAAATCTTATCTATATTTGCAATCCATATTAAAGGCCATAAAAATGGATTTTTATAAAAATATTCAGCTATTCTCCATAAACAATCTCTTCTTGCAGGATTTAATTTTACAGTATAATATTTCCCTTTTCTTTCGATAGTTCCAAAAAACTTAACACTTTTCATTAATATTTCTTTACAAATATTTATAGTGTCTATAAACTTTTTTTCCTTATAAAAATTTTCAGCTAATTGATATTTGTTCAATAAATCTTTAAATAATTCTTTTTCTTCAGAAGAAAATCCTTTCTCTTCCATTGCAAGATTATCTAATAATACTTTTGTTTCAAATAAATATCTTTGAGCTTCAATATCTTGAATTAACAAAAGCTTATCTTTTGTTGCTTGCTTTAAAGAATTTCCGAGTACTACTGCTGAATCAATCAAATCTTTAGCAGTAATATAATCGTTTTTTCTAATAGAATCTTCTAATGATCTTAATAAATTTTTAAATTTATCATAATCTTCTTTCAAATATAAATATGATTGTAATTCAAAAATTTCATCATTAAGTGCTAAAACTTCTCCGTATTTAAGCATCACATAATTTTTATAAGATTCCATAGTATTATATATTTGATTAGCTTTATTTATAGCTTCCTGGTATGAAACTATTGCATTAGCATAATCTTTTTTTTCTTCATACATCTTAGCTTTTTTAGTTAATTCTTCAATTTCTTTAAATTCTAGAGAAAAATTTTTCACATCTTTATAATCTTCTATTTTCTTTTTTTCTTCTTCAAGCTTCTTAGAAAGTTCTGCAGTTTTCGCTTTTCCAATTTCATTATAAGCAAATTCAGCTTTTGTTCTTGCTTTAGTAATAACTTCATTAAATTTTTGCATATTTCCTTCATTAAAATACTTTAATGCTTCCTGATAAACTTCTTTTGCTTCTTTGTATGATGTGTCTTGATCAGTAGCTCCTAGCTCTTCTGTTTTTACAATAATTGATTTAACTTCATCTAAAAGTTTTTTTGCTTCTTCCTTATTTGGTTCTTCTTTTTTCTGTTCTTCAACTTTTTGTTCTTGTTTTACTTCGCTTTTCTTAGTCTGACAAGATGTGAAAATTAATAAAAAAGAAATTATTATTAAAATAAATATCAACATTTTTTTATTCATATTTTCCCTCTTAATTTTTTTTTATTATAATTTTTATGTTAATTAAATTTTTCTTTCCATTATATTAATATGGTTTTTAATAATTTCAACTTTAAAAAATTATTTTTCTTAAAAATTTTGTTAACCAGATAAAAGATAATATGGATCAAAACTTTCATAATTAATTAAAAATTCTTTTAAATTTTTTACTTCATCATTATCTAATTCAGGATATTTTTCAATCAAATCTTTTGCATCATTAGCTGCTACTTTTAAAATTTTACTATGTTCTATGATATCTGCAACTTTAAACTCAAGTTTTCCAGATTGTTTTTCACCAAATATTTCTCCTGGCCCCCTTAATTTTAAATCAAATTCAGATATTTCAAAACCATCATCTGTTTCAACTATTTTTTTTAACCTTTGATAAGCTAAATCTGATATCTTATCATCTGATATTAATATGCACACACCTTCTTTGTCTCCTCTTCCTATTCTTCCCCTAAGTTGATGTAATGTCGACAGACCAAACTGTTGAGCTTCTTCAATAACTATAAATGTAGCATCTGGGATATCTATTCCTACACTTACAATTGTTGTAGAAACTAAAATATCTACTCTATTATTTTTAAATTTATCAATTATTTGCTTAACTTCATCCTCTTTCATTTTTCCATGGATTAACTCAACTTTATAATTGCTAAAAATATTTTTTATATATAAAAAATTCTCTTTTGCCGAATCAAGCTCAAGCAAGTTATCTTCTTCAATAACTGGATATATAAAGAAACCCTTACCTCCTTTTATTAAATTATCATTTATAATTTTTATTGCTTCATCAAATAAAGATTTTTTAAAAAGATAAGTTAAAACTTTTTTTCTACCTTCTGGTTTTTCTTTAATAATGCTAATATCAAGATCTCCATAAATTGTAAGGTTAAAACTTCTAGGAATAGGTGTTGCTGTTAAAACTATTAAGTCTACATTTTCACCTTTATTTCTAAGTAATAGTCTCTGATGTACTCCAAATTTTTGTTGTTCATCAATAATTATTAACTTTAAATTTTTAAATACAACATCATTCTGAATAATTGAATGGGTACCAAATATCAAATTAGTAAAACCTTCTTTAATATTTTTAATAATTTTGTTTCTCTCACTATTTTTAGTTGAAGATGTTAGTAGTTCAACTTTAATCCATTTTAAATCTTCACTTTTTAAAATAAAATTAATAAAATTTTGATAATGCTGTGTAGCTAAAATTTCAGTCGGTGCCATAAAGGCAACTTGATAATCATTTTCTATATAATTTAAAAGAAATGCAAAAGAAACTATCGTTTTACCTGATCCAACATCCCCCTGTATAAGGCGATTTATTAAAAAAACACCTTTATAATCATTGTTTAATTCATTAATAACTTTTATTTGATCTTTTGTTAAATTAAAATTTAAATTTTTTATAAATTTGTATTGTAAATTAAAACTTGAGCAATTTCTTTTAACTTTAATTTTTGAAGTTAACCTCTTTTTTAAATAAATTTGAATCATGTATATTAAAAATTCTAAATATGCAAAAATTTCTTTAGCTTTCCTATATTCTTCAAGATTATCTGGAAAATGCATTTTATATAGAACCTTAAAAAACGAGGGAAGATTATATTTAACTTTTAAATAATTTGGAATAATATCTTTTATATATTTATAATATTCTTTAAATGCTTCTTTAATTATATTGATAAGATTAAATAATGTTAAGTTTTTAGTTAAAGAATAATAGGGTAAAAATTTATAATTTTTAACTAAATATTCTGGAATTATTTTAAAATTAGAAGAACTATAAGAGTTTGAAAAGTAATCTCTTTTAAACTTACCATAAATAAAAATAATATCTCCTAAACTAATTCTATCATAGTAAAAATCTCTATTAAAAAATAATAATTTAAATATATTTTCCTGACTTACTCCTTTTATATAGAAAGAACCTCTTTTAGAATTCAAAAAGCTTTTTTCAATTACTTTTATTTTAATAAAGATCGACTTATTAATAATTTCTAGGTCACTTAAACAATTGTTTTCTTTTAATTCAATAAATCCTTTAGGAAAATAAGTTAGCAAATCATATATAGTCTCAATATCAAGTTTTTTTAATAATTGAGCTTTTTTAGGACCAACTCCTTTTATATATTGCACATTATTATTTAAAGGTTCTTTTTTTTCTATCTTATCCATAATTCATTAATTCAAAAGTATTCCAAGAAACAAAGATATTCTTAGCTAAAATTAACTAAAAAGTTCTTCTTTTATAATATTTTTATATTGCTTAATAATGTCTTCAAAAATCTCAAGATTAAATTTTTGATACTTAAAAGAATTTTTATCAGAATAGTTTAATTTATCAATAAAATTCTTTTCAAATTTGGAAGATTTCTCATTACTTATTGCAGGTAGTCCTTTAGAAATAAGCATTGAATTAAGTTTTCCATATATCTTTCCTTTAAATTCAAAAAATTCTTCAAATTCAGACTTTATTCCACGAACATCAAATCCTCTAATTAATGCAAAAAAGGATTTTTTCCTAAAGTAATAAACTATTGCATCTAGTATTAAATTTTTAGATAAGTTCTCATCACCAGCAATGATTGCATATGATATTTTTTTTTCGTATTTTTTTATTTTACCAGCAATTTTTAGTTTTTCACTAACCCACAAGTACGTAATAATAAGAGAAAGCAAAATAATAAAAATTAAAATATAAGAAAACATGATGATATTTCCTTTTTAATTTCAATAACTATAATCCATGCTTATTATAGTTCCAATTAAATTCTCTTTCTTTAAATTTTCTAAAACTATTTTAGCTTCTTCAAGAAAATGAAATGGCCCTACACCATATATAGTATATATCTCATTTTTATTAAAGTAAAGTGGATAATTATATTTGCTTATTATTTTGGAAAACTTTTCAAAAGAAACTTTAAATTCATCATTGTTAATATCTATATTTTTAACAACAATATAATATATATTGTAATAATTTCTTTTATAAATTTCATCAATATTACTAAATAATTTTTTTTTAATATTATCTAAATTATAAATATTCCTTTTAGAAAAAGCAATAATATTTTCTCTTAAATTTTCATCAATAAAATTCAAATTTTCATCTTTAAATAATTCTTTTGCAAAATAAATTTTATATTCACCTATTGAATTATTAAATAGCTCCAATAAATTTGTGAAATAAATTGTTGTATCTTTAAAATAATAATAACAATTTATAAAATATTTTAAAGAAATATCTCTATTTTTACTGAAATATAATGTTACTTTTCCTTTATAATAAAGAGCAATGGCTAATAATTCTTTATTTGACGCAGTTAATAGAATATTATCTAATTTATCATTTAAAATATCTACTTTTTTTGATTTATAAAGAGATTCTAAATAATTAATTTCAATTAAATATCTTAATTTTTTACTTTTACTAAATTTTAAATAATATTGATAAATTTCCTCAATTGCTTTATAATTTTCATTTAATAAATAAATATCTGTAATTCTTTTAACTGAATCTTCCCACCAAATTGAATCTTCATAATAAAAAATTACTCTTTTTAAATAAGATAGAATATTAAAATAATCAGAATCAACAAAACTTAAAAAAAATAAAATATCTGGAATCTTTTTTGAACCTGGAAATTTAACTAAAAAATCTTTGCCTACTTTAATTGCTTCCTGATCCTCAGTTATAACTTTATTTAAAAATATTTTATAATAAGACTCTTCATTTATCTGAGAATTTATCTTCTTAAAGTTAAATGGAGTAATTAATAAAAATAAAATAAAAATAAATAAAAAATAAATTTTAAATTTTATTTTCATATAATCTTTCTATCTCGATTCAAAAAGTATCTTTATCGTTTTTTATTATTTTCTTACTTAAAAGATTAATATCAATATTTTCTATACTCTTTTTTTTATTATTCTTAATTTTATTTTTTTCTATTTTATCTTTTAAACTTTTTATTTTATTACTTTCAATCTTATATATCAAATTAATTATAAAAAAAAGAATAAAACTAAAACCAAATGAAATAAAAACAATAGTAACAATAGAAACATCTTTATATATTTTACCATAAAAATTTATTTCTGTTTTATAGTTAATATTAAGAATAACAAATACTATTAATAAAACAAAAAATATAATATTAAATAATATTTTTAACATTTAATAATTCCCCTACAAAAGTTTTTCCTTTTAAGTTTTTTAATTTAACATCTACAATATTTGAAGGATTTAAATAACTTTTTTCTATTACACCATTAAAACCATCAAATGTTTTAAATAAATAATAATTATTTGAATATTTAGATTCTTTTAAAATAATAGCTCTTTTTATTTTATTAATGTTTTCTTTTCTCTTCTCTACTGATATACTTTGTACTAAATTAACTAAATATAGAAGCCTTTTATCTTTAACTTCTTCAGGAATATTATCATCAAACAATTTTTTCACAATTGGTCTTTTAGAGTATTTATATGTGAAAGCATCTATAAATCTAACATTTTTTACTATGTTTAAGGTTTCTTGAAAATCATCTTCACTTTCAAAAGGGAATCCAACTATAATATCAGTGGTAAAATTTATATCGTTTCTAAATTTATAAAAATTTTCAATAATGTTCATATATTGAGTTATAGTATATTTTCTATTCATTAGTCTCAAAATCTTATCAGATCCTGATTGTAAAGGTAAATGTATAACTTTTGTTAACTTTGGTAATTCACAAATTGTTTTTATAAGTCCCAAATCAAAATCTTTTGGATGAGGAGATAAAAATGAGATATATTCTATGCCATCAATATTGTGTAATTTGGTTATAAGTTCAGAAAAACTAATATCATTATTATCTTTCCCATAATATAAAACATTTTGCCCAAGTAATATAATATAGTTAACTCCTTGTTCTGCAAGTTTTTTCACATCATTAATTATATCTTCACTATTCCTTGAAACCTCTTTACCTCTTAAATAAGGCACAATACAATAACTACAATAATTAGAGCAACCATGAACTATACTCACATAAGCCAAAAATTGATATTCTTTATCAATACCAGAGTTTAAAAAATTAAAATCATCATACTCATTTGCACTTATAAAATTTACATCTCTATCTCTCTTATAATTTTTATATATTTTTTCATCAAATGAAAAACTACTTAATATATAATCTAAAATAATTTCTTGTCTTTTAGTTCCTACTATAAAATCTGCGTATTTTTTTTCAATGAAATACTCCCTATATTCTTCACTCATACAACCTGCAATTATTACTTTAAAATTTAATCCTTCTCTTTTTAATTTTTTAAAAAAAGATAACCTACCAAAAGCTCTATCTTCAGCAGATTTTCTTACTGAACATGTAAAAATAATAATAAAATCAGAATCTTCAATTTTCTCACAAATGTTAATATTATTCTTTTTTAAAATATTTATAAGAGAATTAGCTTGCGATTTATTCATCTCACAACCATATATTTCAAAATATACATTCAAATTCTTATTAAATTCATTCATGCTAGTAACCTCTTAAATAGAATAAAACTAATTTTACTTTTTTCAATTATTCTTTTGACATTTTAAATTTTATCGATAAAATATTTATAAGAAGATTTTATTTTTCTTTTCTACTTAGAGGAATATATGGAAAAATACATCATTTTAAAAGGAAGAGTTAGATCAGATTCCCTAAATTTTTACGGAGTTTTTGTGTTAATTATAGACAGAGATCTAAAAATATTAGATAAACTAGATGTTGTTGCTTCTAGAATACCAACTTTATTTAATACAGTACAAAGTGAAACATGGGATTCACTTCAGAAAGCAATTATTCAAAATATTTTTGATGGTAAAAATATTGATAATTTAAGCAAATCTATAACAATGGCTATAGATAAACTATTTCTTAATGAAGATGTTGATTATTTGATAAATTTAATTGAAAATGACATGACAAAATTTATCACAATTTTTGAAGAAAACCTTAATAGAACCTTTCAGAAAGGAAATATTAAAGTTGAAATTTTTAAAAATTACGCTCAAACACTTGAAACACAGAAAAAATTTGAAGAAGATATTTCTCAAAGTATAGCAGGACTAGACAATTCACTTTTAACTTTTGATATTCCACCTGGAGTTTCTGTAATTCCAGTTAAACCAGTTCTTGCTCCAGTTTCTGGTACTCCAATATATGAATTACAGAATGGAGATAATATTTATGTAAATCTAGATCCAAATTTTGATAAATATAGAGAATATGTAAATTATTTTAATTTAAAACAGGATGATAAAATTTTACCTATAAAAGCACAAATATTAGAAATACTTATTGATTTAAATAATAACTTTGTAATTCTTGTTAAATTGGATGATACAACTTATGGTCAAATAATTGAAGAAGAAAAAGTTAAAATTAGAAAAGTTGAAGAAAAAGATTTTTATGAAAATATAAATCAAAAAATAAAAATGTATGATCCACAACTTAAATATAACGAAAAGAAAGCAAAAAGAAATAATTCTGCTGCAATAGTTTTATTTGGAATAGCAATTTTACTAATAATTGTCTTAATTATATTACTTTTTACTTAATGTGCCACCATGAAACATGAAATATAAAATAATTCAATTGATTACAGCTTTATTTTCGAACTTTTCAATATTCTATTAATTTGGAGGTGGGGAGAGTCGAACTCCCGTCCGAACAGAAAGGAACATAAAAATTTACATGCTTAGCTTCTTGATTTATTTCTTCCTGAAAAGTTCAAGAAGCAAAACTCTTCAGGAAATATCACAGTAACTAATCTCTATATAACCTGTGATATTATATAGAGATGTCCGATAAGTATGACAGCTTTTTATAGATCCATCGGACAGAATCTATAAAAGCCGGGCTACTTTTTCTTAAGCAGCCATTGGTAATACAGAATTGTCACTTCTTTTGAAGTGTAGGGTTTAATGACTCCTACCGGTCAGCATGAATTTTATGCTCTTATCTGCCCGTCGAAACCAAAATTCACCCCCTTTATTTAAGAAAAGTTAAAATTATAAAAAATTATACTCAAAAAATTATAAATTTATTATTTTTATCAATTTAAAATTTAATATAAATTAATATAAAAATCAATAATAATTTTTTTGATGTTTTATATATAATTTATAAAGATTAAAAATTAAGTAAATAAGATTAGTTTTTAATAATATTAATATTTTATTTAAAAAATTTTAATAATAATATATAGTTTTTACTTGAATAAGTCTAATGTAACTATTTTAGTTACTTAGTTATTAAATTTAACAATTTATTTTTAACAAATACACTTTTCAAAACATTATCTCTACTTACATACTTTAAGATATTCTCTTCTTTAAAAGCTAACTCTAAAACATAACTTTCATCTGAATCAAAAGGTACCTCAATAACAGCTCTTTTCTTACCATTAACCGTAATAACTATTGGAATAATTTCATCTTTTATAAGATTGCTATTATATTGAGGCCATTTTTCGTTATTAAAAATGGAATTTTCGTAACCTAAATAGTTATAAAGTTCCTCGGCTAAATGTGGTGCAAATGGGGAAAGCAATATCAAATAAATTTTGGCTATATCTTTTGATATTTTTGGTTTTTCTTCAAGTTTATTTAAAAATACCATTAATTGAGAAATCGCTGTATTAAAGGCTGATATAGTTAAAATATCTTCAGTAACTTTTTTTATAGATTTGTGTGCTACTTTTAGTAATTCGTTATCTTTTTCTTCTCCTTCATAAACCTCCACTGTAACAAAGTAGTTA
Source organism: Spirochaetota bacterium (assembly GCA_026415295.1). Taxonomy (NCBI): domain Bacteria; kingdom Pseudomonadati; phylum Spirochaetota; species Spirochaetota bacterium. The sequence continues at coordinate 18,302 of JAOAHJ010000016.1, forward strand.
AATACTCTTTCGATAAATCTTCTAACGCCTTTTATAGAATTTTTATTCCAAGGTTTAGATGTTTCAAGAGGTCCCATAAACATTTCGTACATTCTAAAAGTATCTGCTCCATATTCTTTTATGATATCATCAGGATTAACCACATTTCCTCTTGATTTTGACATTTTTTGATTGTCTTCACCTAATATTATACCTTGATTTCTTAACTTTAAAAATGGTTCCTTTGTATTAACAACACCAATATCATATAAAAATTTATGCCAAAACCTTGCATATAATAAATGAAGTACAGCATGCTCTTTGCCACCAACATATAATGAAACTGGCATCCAGTATTTTTGTTTTTCTAAAGAACAGAGTTCTTTATTATTTTTTGGATCAAGATATCTTAAATAATACCAACAAGACCCCGCCCACTGTGGCATAGTATTAGATTCCCTCTTTGCTGGTTTTCCACATTTTGGACATTCAGTATTTATCCACCAATCAATATTAACAAGTGGAGACTCTCCTGTTCCAGATGGTTCATATTCTTTAATATCTGGTAAAACCAATGGTAACTGGTCTTCATTAAGTGGTACAATACCACATTTATCACAAATAACAACAGGTATAGGTTCACCCCAATATCTTTGTCTTGAAAATATCCAATCCCTTAATTTGTAACTTACTCCTTTTTTCCCTATACCTTTCTCTTCTAAAAATTTTATTATCTCTTTTTTAAATGTAGAAGTATCCATCCCATCAAATTGACCTGAATTTATTGCATATCCCTCTTCTTCAAAAGCTTCTTCAAGATTGTCAATTAATTTACCTTTTTCCTTTGCCACTACTTGGATTATTGGTAAATTAAATTTTTTAGCAAATTCAAAATCTCTACTATCATGACCAGGCACAGCCATTATAGCACCAGTTCCATATGTCAAAAGAATATAATCTGAAATATAAATCGGAATTTTTTTATCATTAGCTGGATTTATTGCATAAGCTCCAGTAAAACAACCTGTTTTTTCCTTATTAAGAGATGTTCTTTCTAAATCTGATTTTTTAGCAGCATATTCTTTATACTTTTTAACTTCATCCCTTTGGTCATTTGTTGTTATTTTATCAACCAATGGATGCTCTGGTGCAATTACCATAAAAGTGACACCAAAAATGGTGTCTGGTCTTGTAGTATAAACTTCAATATAATCATCATATCCAAATATCTTAAATTTAATGTAAGCTCCCTCAGACCTTCCAATCCAATTTCTTTGCATCAATTTAATGTCTTCAGGCCAATCTAATTCATCAAGATCTTCTAATAATCTATCAGCATATTTTGTTATTCTTAAAATCCATTGAGGAAGATTTTTCCTATATACCTCTGTACCACATCTTTCACATTTTCCATCAACAACTTCTTCATTTGAAATTCCAGTTTTACAAGAAGGACAAAAATTAATTGGAGCTTCAGTTTTATATGCAAGATCATTTTTTAAAAGTTGAATAAATATCCATTGAGTCCATTTATAATATTCGGGGTCAGTAGTTTTTATTTCTCTTGACCAATCATATCCCAGACCAATCATTTTTATTTGCCTTTTAAAATTTTCTATATTTTTGTCTGTAACAATAGCAGGATGGACTTTATTTTTAATAGCATAATTTTCAGCAGGTAAACCAAAAGCATCCCATCCCATAGGATGAAGTACATTGTATCCATTTAGTTTATAATATTTAGCAATAATATCAGTAGCAGTATATCCCTCTGGGTGACCTACATGTAAACCTTCACCAGATGGGTAAGGAAACATATCAAGAATATAAATCCTTTTTTCTTTTGGATATTTTAAATCTTCTTTAACTTCAAATGTTTTATCTTTATCCCAAAAATCTTGCCATTTTTTTTCAATTTCTAAATGATTGTAATTGATTTTTTTATCATTCATAATATCACCCTTTTGTAATCTTAATAATTTATCTTAACTTTTAAATATTATTAAATATTAATGATTATTTTAGTTTTTTTATTATTAATTAATCTAATTTTATTTAAATCTTTGATAATACATCTTTCTAAAGTATTTTAGTTAATACTTTTAATTTTTTTTACAATAGAATCTTTATCTATACCATATTTTCTATAAATTGATTTATAATCTCCAGATGGTGCATAATCTGTAATTCCAAAGTTATACTTTTTAACTTTTATATTTTTTTTAATAATAATATTATTTAATATCGTATTTAATCCATTTTTTATATTATGATCTTCTGTTACAATAATTATTTTATTGTTTATCATTTCTGAAAAAATATCCAAAAATTTTTCATCTATATAATTAGGAGTTGAAATATTAACTAAAGCAACATTTATATTATATTTAATTTCTTCATAAGCTAAATATGCTTCAGAAAATGCAGGTCCACAAGAAATTAAAAATATATCAGCTTTTATATCTTTATAATTCAAATCATTTTTAAATCTTTGATCAAATCCTTCATAAAAAATATCAAAAATACCAGGAGTAAATATATAATTATTATTAAAATATGAATTTCCATCTTTATCTAACACAATTGGAGATTTTGCTCTACCCATCACTACATAAAAATTTCCATCTCTTTTAGCAATATATCTTAAAACATGTTTTGTATGATTTGGATCACATGGCAATATTAACATCGAGTTGTAAAAACAAGATGTTAATGCTATATAATTGATACAATGGTGAGTTTTTCCATCTTCTCCTACATTTGTTCCAGCATGAGTATAAACAGCTTTTAAATTGCATTCATTAATATCATTGAGTCTTTGTTGATTAAAAGTCTCATCTAAACCAAATATTGCAAAATCTGAAAAAAATACAAGTGCATTTTCTTTTGATAAAAAACCAGCACATGTTGCTGCATGGTGCTCTTGGATTCCAGTTTGTATAAAATCTTCTTTAAATTCTTTTTCAAAAGAATTTGTTTTAACAGACTCTGCAAGATCACAATCAAAAACAAATATATTCCCTCCTACCTGCTTAAACTCTTTTGCTATTTCTAATAATTCTTCACCATAAGCAGACCTACAATCAATAGATTTATCTTTTCCATAATAATTAAAAGGTTTATCTGATAATTTTGAAATACAGTTATTAAAATAATCCCTTTTTTTTGTTCTTAAGGATCTATCCCATATTTTTAATAATTTATTTTTAACATTCTCAAAATTATACTCTTTTCTTAATCTTAAAAGCTCATCTAAATCATCAAATTCTTTTAATTCTTCTAAAGCTTTTTTTGCTAAATCTAAAGGTAAAGTAGCACCATGATATTTTTCTTTATTTTCCATAAAAGACACACCTTTGCCCATAACTGTTCTTGCAAGGATACAATAATTATTATTTTTATCATTATAACTAGTTTTTAAAACTTTATAGATCTCATTAAAATCATGACCATCTATTTCTACTACATAAAAACCCCCTGCTTCCCATTCACTTTTTAAATTCTGTGGCATAACTTTTTCTATATTACCTGATATTTGTAATTTATTGTAATCTATAATAACAGTTATATTTGTTAAGCCATACTTTTTAATGAATCTTCTAGCTTCTGAAATTTGTCCTTTTTGTTGTTCACCATCTCCCATAAAAACCCAAACATGAGAATTAAAACTTTTCTTTTTATAATACAAAGCTTTTGCAGCAGCAGCAGAAAGTCCCTGACCTAAATTTCCAGTATCCCATTCTACTAAAGGAATAATATTTTCAACATGCCCTGAAAATGGTGAATTTGAAAGCCTAAATCCTGAATTTACCTCTTTCTCATCTAACAAACCAAATACAACTAAAGCTGAATACCACCCTGGAGATGTATGCCCATGAGAAATAATAAAAGAATCTATATCTTTATCTAAAAAGAAATCTTTAGTTAAACTAAATATCTTGCTTTTTTTTTCATTTTCTTCAAAATTATATTCAGAAAAATCAATCTCACCTGAATTAATTTTTAAAAAATTATTAAAGATGTTTGAGAATAAAATTGTCGTAATATAAAAATCAATTGATGACATAGATCCACCAGGATGACCTGAATTTGCAACTGAAGTCATTTTGATAATGTTAGCTCTTGCTCTTTTTGAAACAATCTTAAGCCATTCTATATAATTGCTAGGTAAATTATTTAATATAAACCTCACAAATCACCCCTTATCATTTTAAGAAAATATTAAATAAATAATTTAGTCTTAATTTGATTAATCAAATCTCACTGAATTAAATTCATTATATTAAAAAATAAAATTAATATTAATAATAATATATATTCAAAATAGGAAGTTATATAATATTAAAAATCTATAAAAAAATTTTAACAATCAAAATACTCAATATATTCTAAAGGAGTAACTTCTCTATTTAGCAAATCTAATTCTTTTCTTTTCGTTCTAATATATGCATCAATAAAATTTTTAGTAAAAACATTACCTTGAAGAAGAAATTCATGATCTTTTTCTAATTCATCTAAAGCTTCTTTAAAAGAAGTAGGTATTGACTTTATTTTGTTTCTCTCTTCATCATTTAAATCATGTATATTTTTATCAAATGGTCCATAGCCATAAACTGTAGGGTCAATTTTATTTTTAACACCATCAAGTCCTGCCATTAAAATTGCAGGAATTGCAAAATATGGATTACATGTAGCATCAGGGGTCCTAAACTCAAATCTTTTTTCCTCTTCAGAAGTAGCATATTTAGGTATTCTTATTGCAGCAGATCTATTACCTAGAGAAAAGAAAAGATTTGTTGGTGCTTCAAAACCAGGAACTAATCTTTTATATGAGTTTGTAGAAGGATTAGTAAATGCTACTAAGGCTCTTCCATGATGTAAAATACCCCCCATAAAAAATAAAGCATCTTTTGATAAATTTGCGTATTCATTTCCATAAAAAATATTTTTACCATTCTTTTTTATCAACATATGCATATGAAGTCCAGATCCTGCATCTTGAGATAAAGGTTTTGGCATAAATGTAGCAAAGAGGCCAAATTTTCTTGCAACATTCTTGACTATATATTTAATTAAAACAGTGTATTCACATGCTTTAAATAACTCAACAAGAGGAATCTCTATCTCATGTTGAGATGGACCTGCAACTTCATGATGGTGGTATTTAAAAGGAATATTAAAATTTTTCATAGTATTTACAATTTCTTGTCTTACACAAAAATATCTATCATTTGGAAAACTTCGATGATATCCTTGTTGTTTAATCATTGGTAAATAAAAAACCTCATTCCCCTTCGCATCATTATTCCAATAACCCTCTTCAGAGTCTATATGATAAAAAGAATAATGAGATTTATTATCGTAAGATACTTTATTAAAAAGAAAAAATTCATATTCAGGAGCAACCATGAAAGTATCTCCAAATTGTAAAGATTTCATGTAATCAGTTGCTTTCTTTGAAATAAATCTAGGATCATCTTGGAATTGTTCTCTTGTATCAGCTTCCTTTATATAACACATAAAAGACAATATTTTATTTGTTGCGAAAGGTTCATAATGCAAAGTATCCAAATCTGGAATAAGAACAAGATCGCCAGCTGAAACTTTCCTGAAGCCTGTAACAGAAGAACCATCAAATCCAATACCTTCTAAAAGTAAATTTTCATCAAATTCTTCATTTGATATTGTAACTCTTCTAATTGAACCTTTTAAATCTATGAATTTTAAATCAATTGCTTCAATATTTTCTTGATTAATAATTTTTTTTATTTCACTGATTTTTTCCTTTACTCCCATTTAATACTCCTTTTGTGTTTTTAATTCATTAAACTAAATATTTAAAAATATATAAAAAATAGATCATATATTAAAAAAATATTTTTATAAAAAATACTTAAACAATTTTTAATAAAGAATATTCAATTAAAAACATCATTATTAATATCTTTAATTAAAATTATCTTATAAATATTAATTATCAAGTAATTTTTAATAATAATTAAATTTATCTTATAATTATTTCTAAAAAAAAATGGGAGACTTTTATTTATTTAATTTTTAAAAAAGCCTCCCATCTTATCTATATAAAAATATTTAAGAAAAATTATTAAATTTAATAATTAAAAATAATCAATATAATTTAATCTAAGGATAAATTTAATTAAAAACAATAATTATGAAGTCTTTAGATATTATCATACTTTTTATCAAAAAAAGAAGAAATTAATATATAACCCACTAAAAATAAAATAAAACTAATTAAACCAGAAACAAATACATTTTTAATTATTCCTGCAATAATGTAACCTATTCCTGAAATAAAAGCTACAAATAAAGCATATGGAATTTGAGTAGTAACATGCTCTAAATGTGGACAAGAAGCTCCAGTTGAAGAAAGAATTGTAGTATCTGATATTGGTGAACAGTGATCTCCAAAAATTGCTCCTGCTAGTATACCACCCACAGTAATTAATGAAATATTCAACATATTACTATACGAATAACCTAAAGATTGAGATAGAGATATTACTATTGGCAAAGAAATAGGAATCATAATTGTAAAAGTTCCCCAACTTGTACCTGTTGAAAAAGAAATAAGGCATGAAATTATAAATACAAGTATAGGTAAAATTGAAATTGGAAAATTACCTTCAACGAATATATTAGATAAATAAACAGGTAAACCAAGCCCACCTTCCGATTTTGGGGTTTTAATTAATCCTGAAATAGTCCATGCTAAAGCAAGAATAACCAAAGCAGGAATCATGGATTTTATTCCTTCAATTATAGCTTCTCCAGCTTTTCTCAAATTAAGGAGTTTTCTTACTATAAAATAAATATAAGATAAAACAATAGTAAATATAATAGCATAAAATAAAGCAGCAGAAGCATCAGTGTCTTTAAAAGCATCCCCAATACTTATTTTTCTAAAGCTTTCACTTAAATTTTTAATATTTTCTCCATTAATAGAATTTATGTAAGTAACCATTGGGAAGAAAACAACACATGAAATTATTAGAATTAATAATGGTATTATCATATCAAAAGGTTTAACATTATTGTTTTCATCTTTAGTTTCTATTTTTCCTGTTACTGGTCCATATTTATCTTCATTAAATAAAATGTTTTTATTTATAGCTAGCATCTCACTATCTCTCATAGGTCCAAAATCTTTATTATAAATAATTATAGCTAAAACCATAAGTATTGTTAATAATGCATAAAAATTTACAGGAATTAGTTTGATAAAAAAAGCAAACTCAGATATTTTTAAGTTTACAAATCCTTCAGAACCTCTTATAACACTCATAACAGTAACAACCCAACTTGAAATTGGTGCAATAATACAAACAGGAGCTGCTGTTGAATCAAGAATATATGAAAGTTTTGCTCTTGAAATCTTTTTCTCATCAGTAACTGGCCTCATTACAGTACCAATAGTAAGTGAATTGAAATAATCATCAATAAAAATTATTAATCCAAAAATCCATGTAACTAAAAGAGCTCCTTTTCTACTCTTAACATTTGAGGAAGCCCATTTACCAAAAGCATAAGCTGCACCAGTTTTTGATAACATACCAACAAATGCCCCCAGCAAAGCACAAAATAATACTATTCTTATATTCCAACCATCAGATAAAGCATTTGCAATTCTATCAGTTAATGCAAGTAAAGCACTAAAAGGATCACCATTAGCTACAATTAGAGTACCAGCAAATATTCCTACAAAAAGAGAAAAAATAACATCTTTTGTTATAAAAGCAAGAACTATAATTAATATTGGAGGAAGAAGTCCTAATATACCAAAACTATCCATAAAACCCCCATTCAAGTAATTATATGGTAATTATTAAATATTTTTTTTATATGTCAATAGAAATTTAATTTTATTAAATAAAATAAATATTTATTATTTTTTGGATCAGTTTGATATCTTTTAAATTGATCTCTTCGAGATTTCTTTTTTTATTATTAAAGTAAAATAAACTATATACTATTTTACTAAAAAGCTCATTTTCTCTATATAATTTTCGAATATAATTTATTAAATATTCTACATCATTTTTTCTTTCAATATTTATATTTTTAATTTCTTCTTTTAATTCTTTTATTTTATTTTTCAAATTATTAAAACTATTCTTTTCCAAATCTGTTATATAATTTTTTATAAAAATATTTTTATTATATTTTTTATCTATCTTGAAACTATTATTATTAAAATTTTCATTTATATAATTTATAGAATTTAATATAAAATCTTCATCAAAATATATTCTATTTCTATACGAATAAAATTCTGTTTCAAATAAATTTCTATTTTTTAATAACTCAAAAGATGATTTTGTATTTTTACTATCTTTTTTTTTCAAACAGAATTTAGTCAACTGACCAACTAAGGTATTTATAAAATTAGATTTAAATAGATTATAGTTATAATCTAAAGTTTCTTTACAATGATAAATGTATTTTTGAAAACCTGAATCAAAACCATAAACATAAACTTCTTCAAAAAACAAAAGGGCAAATACAATAGCTAAAAGAGAAACATTACCATAAGCTGGAATTCTGGAAAGATTTGTTTCTTTAATTATTAAGTATGATAGTGGATTTATTGCCGCCCATGTATTATTAACATCTTTTACAACTGAAGAAAAATAAATTTTAAGATTATTTTTAAATTTTAATGAAATCTTATAAATTGAAGAAATCTCTATAATAAATATTTCATTTTTTTTATTTTTTAAATTTAATTTTTTATAAGGTAAATTTATAAAGTCATAATAATTTAATTTTTGTGAATCAAGGACAATTACAAAATCTGGATTAATACCTTTTTTTAAAAAATATTTATAAACTGTATCTACAACAATTATAGCTACTCCATTTTTTTGAATATTACTTAAAATATCAAAGTTTATATTATTTATAGAATATCCTGCTCCAAATACAAAGGCTTTACTAAAGGGCCTGTTGATTGGGAAATTTTTTATAGATTTTTTAATAAAAAATAAATTATTCAATAGATTAATTAATTGTTGCTTTATTAATATTTCGTATGTTTTCTTATCTGAAAACTTATTTAATAATAATCTAATAAATTCAACTACTATAAAAAATTTTTCAAAATATGAATTTTTTAATGTCTTTTTATCAATATAAATGTTTTCTAAGTTAAAATTGTTTTGAATATTAAAATGTAAAAATAAACTAAAAAAATTAATAAAATTCTTATTTTTTAAAAATTTTGTAAAATTTAAATTTGTAATTCCATTAGAAGTATTATTTTTAGATTCTTCATCAAAACAATTAACTGAATCTATAATTAAATCTAATAAAATTCTATTTTTTTCTTTATCAAAAATAGGAAAAAAATAAAAACACTCATAAAGAAAATCAATTTCTTTTTCTATTGAAAATTCATCTATAGATAAAAAAAAATTTAAATAATTACTAATCGTATCTAATTTAATAAAAGGAAATACAAATAACCATTTATTGAAATTAACTTTCTCAAATGAATAATATTCCAGTATCTGTCTAAAAAATTCTAGGTCATCAAAAAAAAATATAAGATATTTATCAAAAAAAAGATTTATATTTTCAAAAATAAAAATTAAAAAATATTCTTCTAGGATTAAGTATATTTCTTTTTCTTTTATTGGCAAAATATTTATCTTTTTATCTTTAAAAAATTTATTAAAAGCAGAAATAATATTTTCATTCAAATTCTTACTCTTGACATCAAAATGTGAGAAAGAAGAACTATTTTCCTTTGAAACTAAAACATTATACAAGTCTTTCAAATTTTGCTGTATAATTATTAAATTCTTTTGATAAAACACTTTGAAAAATCCCAAAAAGTTAAATTAATTATATATTTTAACTTTTAGTGTTAAAAATATTATACCTTTTTATTTTTGATCTATCTTTAAGATTTTGTAAAAAGTCTGAATTAAACAAAAACTTAAATAATTCTTGAAATTTTTTAATATTACCAGCTTTTTTATCTTCAAAATCTTTTTTTGATTTTATATTAAATTTTTCAAGATAGAAAACAATATAACCATCTGTAATTTTTATAGGTCCAGTAATTTGTCCTTCTTTTAATTTTAAAACTGTATTAAAAAATTCATCATCAACTCTTGAAGAATATTTGTCAGAAAAATGGCCTTTATAATTAAATTCATTTGATTCATATATTTCTTTATTAGATTCTTTAGCAACTTTCTCAAAATCTTGAGTATTTATAAATTTATTAGTGAATTCAGTTGCTTTATCATAAGCTTTCTTTAGTAATATATTTTGCTGCATTTGAATATATTCCTTTTTAATATTTTCTTTAACTTTATCAAAATCTTGCTTATATGGAGGTTTTATACATTTAATAATATGAAAACCATATTGAGTTTTTACAGGTTTAGTTATATCACCAGCATTTTTTAAAGAAAATGCAGCATCTGAAAATTCTTTCACCATAGCATATTTATCAAATACTCCAAGATATCCTCCTTTTTCTTTTGTCCCTGGATCTTCAGAAAACTCTTTAGCTAAAGTTTCAAATTTATCTGGATTAGCAATAACAGTCTGATAAATCTGATTTGCTTTTTCCTCATCTTTAATCAAAATATGAGCTGCTTCCATTTCTATATATTTATCTGTTGAAGTTTCATAAATCTTTTTTAGTTCCTCTTCAGAAATAAAATCTTCTAATTCAAATACTACAAATTTTCCTTTAAAAGTATCTTCAGATAACTTGAAATAATTATAAGCTTCGAGATCAGAAAAAAGTACTGATCCAAATTCTATATCCTTGTTCATTATTTGAGTTAACAGATAATTTTCTACCCTTTTTAATATTTTGTATTTTTCAGATTCAGTATACTTATTAAATACAAACTCCCCTTTTTCATCATAAAAAATATTTTCACTCTTTATTTTATTTAAAATTGAAACCTCGCTGACATTAATTCCAAATTTTTTTGCAAATTGTAATTGAATTTTATTATCAATAACTTCATTTAAAGCCATTTGTAAAAGTTGCATTTGCATTTGTTCATTTATATCTTGAAAAAATTGAGAATAATATTTAAGATACATTTGATAATTATCATATAATTCTGAATCTCTTGTTAAATAAATATCTTCACCATTTACAGTTGCTACTACATTTTGATTATGAGATCTATTTATATATAGAAATGCAGAACCTCCAACAAAAGAAATTATTATAATAACAGCTAATATCCATGAAAATATTTTGTTTATCTTGCTATCCTTATAACCCATATTTATTCCTTACTATTTTTATTTCAAATGATTGTAGTTGTTAAATTTCTAACATAAAAATTATCTTTGTCAATATATACTATATTTTAAGTTTTTATTGACTTTTTATTTTAGTTAAATAAATTTTAGTAAGAATAACATATGTATTATAACAAAATTAACTATAAAAAAAGAAAGAAAAATACTAAAAATTTTTTTATTATTTTTTCTCTAACTGTTTTAATATTAATTTTAATTTATTTTATTGTCAGCTATTATTTTAATTTTTATTCCAAAATAAAAAAACTAATAGATGAAAAAAAGTTCCTAAAAGCAGAAAATCTTATAGAAAAAAAAATAAAAAAAGAAAAGTTTAATCCAATTTTATTTTATTATTATGGTTATCTATATTTTAATAAGAAAGATTTTTTTAATTCTCTATTATTTTTCAAAAAAGCTTTATTTTTCATTAATGAATATAATAATATTCCATTTGATGTTTATTATTATATAGGTTTTTCATATTATTATCTTGGCAAAGATTATTATTATTATTCCTATAAATATTTAAATTATTATTTTGAAAATATTAAAATTAAAAAAATTGATCCTGAATTATATTTTATCCTAGGTATATTAGAAATTAACATTGAAAATTATAAAGGTGCATATAATCATTTATCTAAAATATACAAAGATTATAAATCAAATTTTAATTACCTTTATTATTTTAGCATAAGCCAAAAAAATGCAGGTTATTTAAATGAAGCAATTGAAAATTTAAAATTTATTATCAATAAATCAAATGATATAGATTTGATAAAATCTAGTTTTTATTTATTAGGCAAGATTTATTTTGAATTAAAAGACTATAATGAAAGCCAACATTTTTTCTCAAAAGTTTTAGAATTAAACCCTACATCTTCTGATACTTATTATTATTTAGCTCTTATTGAATACAATAAAAAAAACTATGCTGATGCAAAAAGTTTGATTTTAAAGTCACTATTAATTAATCCAAACAATAAAGATTCCATTGAATTACTTAAAAAATTAAAATAATTTAAATAAATAAGGAGATTTTTATGAGTATTTTTAATTATTTTTCTTGTGATATAGGTATAGACCTTGGAACGGTCAACACACTTGTTTATGTTAGAGGTGAGGGAATTGTTGTTAATGAACCAACTGTAGTTGCTGTTGAAACTGGAACTAATAGGATTATTGCTACTGGCGCTGAAGCTAAAGCTATGATAGGTAGAACACCTGATGTTATAAGAGCAATTAGACCTATGAGAGATGGTGTAATTGCAGATTTTGAAATTGTAAATAAATTAATAAAAGATTTCATAAGAAAAGCTATTGGTAAAAGAATGTTTGTAAAACCAAGAATAGTTATAGGAGTTCCATCTTGTATAACAGAAGTTGAAAGAAGAGCAGTATTAGAATCAGCTGAACAAGCTAATGCAAGAGAAGTTAGGACCATTGAAGAATCTATGGCTGCTGCAATTGGTGCAAATATTCCAATAGATGAGCCAGCTGGACATATGATTGTTGATATTGGAGGGGGGACAACAGAAATATCAGTTATATCCTTGGGAGGTATGGTTGTAACAAATGCAATAAGAGTAGCTGGGGATGAATTTGATGAAGCTATAATTAATTATTTAAGGAAGAAACATTCTTTAATTATCGGAGAAAATACTGCAGAAACTATAAAAATAAAAATTGGAAATGCTTACCCAACAGGAGAAAAACAGACACTTGAAATTAAAGGGAGAGATTCCATTAAAGGATTACCTAGAACTTTAGTTGTTGATTCTGATGAAATTAGAGAAGCAATGAAGGAACCTCTAAATGCAATTATTGAAGAAATTAAGAAAACACTTGACCAAACACCACCTGAACTTGCTGGAGACATTGTTGATAGAGGAATAGTAATGACAGGTGGGGGTTCTTTATTAAAGGGACTAGATAAATTAATTTCAGAAAGCACCCTTGTTCCTGCTTTCCTTGCAGATAATCCTCTAACTTCTGTAGTTATAGGAACTGCAAAATACCTTGAAATTCTTGACCAGAAAAAATATTTATAAAATTTATGAGCTTATCCAATATTAAAAATAAAGTAAATTTATTAACAATAATATATTTATTAATCTCAATTATATTAATGATAATTTCATCTCCAACTATTAAATTTTCTCCTCAAATTTTTTTTGGAATGATTACATACCCTTTTATAATTGCATATAATAAATCTTCAGAATTTATAACAAACTTTTTTCTTTCTATAAAAGAAAATAAAGAATTAAAAGAAGAAAATGAAAAACTAAAACAAGAAATAAAAATGCTTAAAGAAATTCAATATAATTATGACTATATTTTAAAAGAAAATCTAATCTTAAAAAATCTCTTAAATCTTCCTCAAGAAAAAGAATATCAATCGATTATTGCCAAAATAATTGCTAAAGATCCATTAAATCTTTATTCTACAATATTAATAAATAAAGGATACACTTCTGGTATTAAAGTTGGAATGCCAGTTTATTATATCTTAGAAGGAGAAAAAGTAGTTGTGGGAAAGATAATTGAGATTGGTCCCTATTTTTCAAAAATAATTACAATTTTTGATCCAAGATTTTACATATCTGTAAAAGAGACAATTACAAACTTTACTGCTATATGTAAAGGAGAAGCTCCAAAATCTTTTGATTTAAATGTGTTATATTTAAGCAATGAAGCAAATATTAAATTTAATAGTATTTTTGTTACATCTGGTTTAGGAACTGAATTCCCTGAAGGTTATAAAGTTGGAACAGTCAAATATATAAAAAAAGATTTATATAATATTTACCAAGAAGTAAGATTAAAACCATTAATAAACCTTTCATCTATAGATTATGTGTTCATTCTTTTAAAAGAAAGTAATATTTGGGAAAAATTAAAATGAAAAAATTTTTGTTTTATATATTATCTTTATCTATAATAATTTTTCTTCAAGTTTCATCAATAATTCATAAATATTTGTCTATTAATAAAATAATTCCAGACTTTTTATTAATTTATCTTATTATTATCTCATTTTATACAGAAACTTATGAATCACTTACTGTAGGTTTTATTTCAGGATTATTTATAGATTTCTTTTCTTCTACCTTATTTGGATTTAGTTCATTTACTTATGTTACTATTATTTTTATTTTTAACAAAATAAAAAGATTTATAAATATTGAAAAAATTTCTTTTTTAATGTTAATTATACTTATTTCTTTGATAATTAAGCTTTTCTTCATATATTTCTTTGGAGTTTTATTCAAAGAAATATTTATAATATATAAAAATATTTTAATAAATTATATAATTAATATTTTTTATACAACTTTTATTTCGCCATTTTTATACTATATTTTAAACTTTATAATAAATAAATTAAATGTATATAAAAATCAGATTTTTGTATAACTTTTAATAAAAAAAATTAAAAATTATGGAATACAAAGTAAAGTCAGTTATTTTTTCAATAATTACTATTATAATCTTTTTAATTTTTACTATTAAACTTTTTTCACTTCAAATTATTTCAAATTATATTTATGTTATTAAATCATCTAAAAATCTAGAAGTAAATGAATATATAATTCCTTTAAGAGGAGAAATTAAAGATAGAAATGGAGAACTTCTTGCTAAAAATATTCCAAGTTTCAATATTTTTATAATTAAAAAGAAAAATAACATAAACTATATTTTAAATCAACTAATATTTCTTTCTAAAATTACTGATTTTAATATTGAAGATATAGTATCAAAATTCAATAAAAGTTATTTAAATCAAAAAATATATTTAAAATATCAAATTGATAAAGAAACCTTAACAAAGATTCTTGAAAATTACTTTTTATTCCCAGATATAAATTGGGAAAATAGTTTTATTAGATTTTATCCATATGGTGAAAATTATTTTCATACTATCGGTTATATAGGAGAAATTGATGAAAAAGAATTAAAACTACTTTCTGGTAAGGATTATAAATTTGGAGATTTAATTGGTAAAATAGGACTTGAAAAATATTATGATGAATATTTAAAAGGTATAAAAGGTATAAAAATAATAAAAACAAATGCTAAAGGTGAAATTATTGAGGAAATAATAAAAGAGGAACCTATTGCTGGGGATACTCTTATATTAAGTTTCGATAACAGAATTCAAAATGCAGCTAAAATATTACTTGAAAATTATAGAGGATCTGTAATAGTTCAAAATATTAAAACAGGTGAAATAATTGCCATGGCATCTAACCCTTCTATTGATCCAAATCTTTTTGTTAAAGGAATTTCTAAGAAAAAATTTCAAGATATTTTAAATAATCCAGATACACCCCTTTTATTTAGAGCTATTTCTTCAGAATACCCTGCTTCTTCTATATATAAACTACTTATAGCAATTGGAATACTAAATGAAAAATCCATGAACCCTTATGATAAAATATTATGTACAGGACAAACACAATTAGGAAATAGAATATTTAAATGCCATTCAATTCACGGCTATGAAAATCTTTTTAGCGGCATTAAAGATTCTTGTAATGTGTATTTTTATAATGCAGCATCAAGATTGGGAATTAATAACATTATTAAGTATTCTAAACTCTTCGGATTTGGTGAATTGACAGAAATAGATATTTTTGGTGAAAAGTCAGGATTTATACCCACACCAGAGTGGAAATTAGATAAAATAGGTGAACCATGGTTTGAAGGCGACACTTATAATATTGGTATAGGTCAAGGTTATTTACTTTGCACAGTTCTCCAAATAAATATGTTTACCTCAATTATTGCTAATAAAGGAATAAATTATAAGCCACATTTTCTAATAAGATTTATCGATCCAAAAACAAAACAGATTAAAATTAATTATATTCCTCAAATTTTTAAAAAAGTTGATCTTCCAGATGATGTTTGGAATTTCATTATAAATGCAATGATTGAGGTTGTTAAAACAGGAACAGCGTGGTGGGGAGCTACAACTTCAAAAGTTGAAATTGCAGGGAAAACCGGAACAGCTCAGAATTTAGGAGAAGACCATTCATGGTTTTCCTGTTTTGGACCTGTGGAAAACCCTCAATATGCAATAACTGTTATGTTAGAAAATGCCGGCTTTGGTTCTGCACATGCTGCTCCTATTGCTGCGATTTTATTTGATATGCTATATTCTGATAAATCTTTAGAAGAGATAAAAAAAGATATTGAAATTGCAAGATATAAAAAATATCTTAATAGAGGAAATAAGAAAAATGATTAAAAATAAATATGCAAATGAATTTTTTAGTAACTTTGATTATATTATTTTTATTACTTCAATTATTTTGATTGTTATGGGATTATTTGCTGTATATTCATCTACATATAATTATAAACAGTTAGAAGATAGATTTATAAAACAATTTATTTTCTTTTTAATAGGCCTTGCTTCTGGAATATTTTTATTATTTATAAATTACAAAAAAATAGCTGATAACTCTATGCTTTTATATATAGCTCTTATTTTTTTACTTATCATTACCTTAGTTTTTGGTAAAAGAATTAATGGTTCTAAAAGTTGGCTCTCAATTTTTGGTTTAGGTATACAATTCTCAGAACTTGGTAAAATAATCATAATTTTGTTTCTTTCAAAATATATTTCCTTATATGAAAAAGATATTAAATATAAATCATCTATTAATTTTTTTATACTTTTAATTTTATTCTTATCCATTCCTGTTTTATTGATACTAGTACAGCCAGATCTTGGAACTATAATTATATACTATTTTATTTTTATTTTTTTAGCTTTTTTTTCAGGTTTAAATTATTTTCTTACCATAAGTTGTTTAATATTACCATTTTTTTCTTTTTTAATTCCATTATTAAGATCATTCTTAACAACAACAAAATCTTTTACTCCATTAAATAACCTTATTTTTTCTAATAACTATTTTTTATTTATTTCTTTTATAATTTTTCTTATAGCCATTATATTTTTATTTTTGCATTTTAATCTAAAAAATAAAGCTTTTTTGTTTGTATTTTTTATTTTAATTAGTATTTCAATATCTTTTGTTGCTGGAATATTTCTTGATAAATTTCTTAAGGGTTATCAAAAGGCAAGACTAATAGTATTTGTAAATCCTGAACTTGATAAATTAGGTGCAGGATATAATATTATTCAATCCAAAATTGCTATAGGTTCTGGTGGACTTTTCGGTAAAGGTTATCTTAAAGGTACCCAAGCTCAATTTGGTTTTTTACCAGAAAAAAGTACAGACTTTATTTTTTCAATAATAGGAGAAGAATTCGGATTTATTGGAACATTTCTGTTATTATTAATATACGCTATTTTTCTTTTAAGACTAGCCTATCTAATTAACTCAATTAAAGACTATCTTGGAAAACTTATAATTACAGGAATATTCTCCTATTTTTTTACACAGTCTATACTTAATATTGGTATGACAATTGGTTTAATGCCAATAACAGGTGTGCCTCTACCTTTTATATCCTATGGTGGATCATCTTTATTAACTTCTATCTATTCAGTTTTTATTGTATTAAATATAAATTCAAGAAGATATAGTATAGATTAAAATAAAATATTTATTAAACATTTTTAGTTAAAAAAAATAATTTTATTTTTTTATTAATTTTTTTTATTTTACTAAAATATTGTTGCTATAAATCAATGAAATTAATATTATAATTAATTAAATGAAAATAAATAATAAAAACAACATTAATGATATAATTGATTTATTAGATAAAGTATACAAACCAGCTCGATATATTGGAATAGAACCAAATTCAATAAATAAATTTAACCTTTATAAAAAAAATAATATATATAAATTCTGTATAAGCTATCCAGATCTTTATGAAGTAGGAATGAGTAATCTTTCTATAAAAATTATCTATTTTTTATTAAATTCAATAGAAAATATTATTTGTGAAAGAGTTTTTTTGCCAGATGATGATTTGATAAAACTATTAAAAAATAAATCATTTCCTCTTTTTTCTCTTGAAACATGGAATTTTGTTAAAGATTTTAATATGGTAGGTTTTTCTATTCATAGTGAACTTACATATACTAACATACTCAAAATACTTGAATTATCCAAAATAAGTATATTTAGAAAAGAAAGAGATGATAACGAACCTATAATAATAGCTGGTGGATCTAATATATTAAATCCCTTCCCTTTATCTGAATTTATAGATCTTTTTTTCATTGGAGAAGTTGAAGAAATTTTACCTTCAATAATCAAAGAAGACAGAAATCTTATTAAAAATAAAATATCAAGAAAGGACAGAATAAAAGCTATATCAAAATTTGATGGTATTTTCAATCCAGAATTAAAAAATAAAACTTATAGAGTTTTTGTAAAAGATCTCAACAACAATTATATCCTTAAAACCGATTTTCTACCACTTGTTAAACCTATTCAAGATAGAGTTTCAGTAGAAATTGCTAGAGGATGTGTTAATGGTTGTAGATTTTGCCAAGCAGGCTACTTTTATAGACCCTATAGGGAAAAATCTCCAAAACTTATTATTGAACAAATAAAAGAAATAATTAAAAACACTGGTTATGAAGAATTAAATTTGACATCTCTTTCAATATCTGATTATACAAACATTATACAACTTGTAAAAATTCTTGATTCATTAAGTATTTTTAATATATCTATTTCAGTACCATCATTAAGATTAATATCCTTTCCATTGGATCTATTAGATTCTTTAAAAATTGTAAGAAAAGCTGGCCTTACTTTTGCAATTGAAGCAGGAAATGAATATATTAGAAACAAAATAAATAAATTTTTTGATGAAGAAAAGCTTTTTTATTTACTTGAGCTTATTTCTATAAAAGGATGGAATCTCATAAAGTTCTATTTTATAATTGGTTTTCCTAATGTAACCAATGAAGAAATATATATAGAAAATTTATTAAAAAATATAAATAAAAAGTTTCCAAAATTAAATATAAATGTCAATATTTCATTATTTATTCCTAAAGTAAAAACTCCCTTACAAGATTATGAACAAATAAATATATCAGAATATAATGCTAAGTGCTTATATCTTAAAAAATCTTTTGAAAAAAATAAAAGAATATCAATAAAATATTCTGATCCTTATAAAAGTTACTTTGAATATTATTTTTCTCAAGCGGATACCTATGCTTCAAAATTATTATCAGAAGCTTTAATTTATGATAAATATAGGGAAAGTTGGGATGAACATTTTGATAAAAATTTTTGGAAATATTTATTTGATAAATATCCTTTAAAAAAAGCTGATTTTTCACTAATAGAAAATAGAATAGATGACTCTTTTTTAAATAAAGAAAAGAGTTACTATGAAAAAGGTATTAAAACCAATAATTGTATAGAAAAAAAATGTAATAACTGTGGAGTTTGCACTGATAATTTTAAAAATATAATTATGGAAAAATTGAACGAACAAGAAATATCAAAATTAAAAAGTGAAATAGAAAATCTTACATTTATATATTCATTTAACAAAACCTCTGAACCACAAAATTATCTTCTATTGTTTAATAAAACTGATCTAATGAAATATATTGGACATATAGATTTTTATACATTAACTTATAGATTGCTTAAAAAAGTCGGTATTGATCTCATCTATTCAAAAGGTTATAATCCTATGCCAAAAATATCTTTTCCTTACCCAGCCCCAATAAATTTTGAAACTTATAATGATTTATTAATTTTAAGTTGCTTTTCAAAATTTGATGATAGTGATTTAGAATATAGAAAAACTATTTCAAAAATAAATTATTTCTTACCTGATGGTTTTAGAATTACTAAAATAATTAAAAAAAAACCAGAAGATATAAAAAATATTAATTTAAATATTTTCTATTTATTAGAACTTAAAAATTCTATATTAGAGCATAATATAGATATTTTTAAAATAAAAAATGAAATTTATGAACTTATTAAAACTAACCCAAATTTTATGAACTTTGAAATAATAGATAATGATGTTATTTTAAACAATTTTATTAATTCATACTTTGCCAATATAAATACAATTAATTTTAAAACTTGTTTTTTAATTAAATTTAAAAGCTATGTAAATATAAAAGAAAATATAAAAAACCCTTTCAAAAATTTTAATAATGAACTTATAAATTATTTTTCCATAAAAAGAATTTTTACATTTTCTTAAATAAAAAACGAACAAATTAGTTAGTGATTAAATTTTTCTTTATGTCGAATAATATAGTATGATGAAAAAAAACAATAAAATTTTTGTTATAATATTTCTTCTAATTTTACAAATTTTTAGTTTAAAAGAAATATTTTCTGAAGATTTTCCAAACAAAATAATATATTACCAAAATAACCAAGAAAATAAAAATAACCAAAAAAGTGAAGAGAATAAATTGCCAAGAAACTATAAAGATTTTTACCTTGGAATGAAACTAACTGATTTTATTAATTTAATAGAAAAAGTTGACTACTTATTATATGAAGGAAAAATCGATGTTTCGCTTTATGAAGTAGATAAAAATTTATTTAAGGCTTCTGTTCCCCCATACATAAGAAAACTGATATTTTTCTTTTATAAAGAAATATTATCTTTATTTACATTTTATTATGACAACAAATATGTTAATTTTTTTTCAAGATATAAGTCTTTATGTGAAAAATATGGCAATCCTAACCAAATGGATTCAGAAAGATTTATTTGGGAAGACGAATCTACCATTATAATTTTAGAACGAACAAATATATTAAAAGTTATAGATAAGAACTTTATTAATAATATACAAAATGAATACAAAAATATAGAAAATTTAATCAAAATCTCAATGGATCAAGCTTTTGATAATTTCTAATCTAAATTTGATTTAAAATAAAAAAAGATTAAATTTTATTGATGATTTTTTGACAATTTTATAAAGGAGTTATTTATGAAAAAACTATTTAATTTAAAATTAAATCATTTTCACTATCTATTAACTTTAAGTATTTTTTTAATAGCTCTTATAATATTTAATTTTTCGCATATTATTCTTGGACAAAGTGATACTGCTGATGCTAGTATAATTTTACATCAAAATACTCTCAATAAATTCCTCTCTTCTATTGGTACTTTAAGAAAAACAAACACATATAATATAATGGGACTTAAAGGGGAATATACATGGGAAATTATTAATCCTAAAATTGTTCTAACAAAAGATAAAGCATCATTTATAGGTGATGTGAATATAATTTTAACTTCAATAAATTCATCCTACAAAACACCTGTTAATGGAACCGTTTCAATTAAATATAATAAAGAGACAAATAAGATTTCTGTCAAAGTAGAAAAAGCTTCATTTGATATAAATATCAAAGTTCTAGGTAAAGATACTAAAATTGGAGAAGTTGATTTGGCTAAATATTATCAAATAAAATTTGAATTTCCTGGTCCAAAACCTTACGAAGCTCAAGTAGATGTTGAAATGCCTGATGGTAAAATCAAAAAAATTAAAATTGACACAAATCCAATTCTTAAAATAGAAGATGAAAAAATTGTAGTAGGAGCTGAATTAATTTATACTCCTTTAAATTAAAACTTCTATTAATAATTAATAATTCATTGTGATTATAATCTAATACAAAAATTATAAACTAAATTTCAAATTTATAACCGATTCTAAAAACTGTCTTTATATATTTAGGTTCTTCAGGATCTTTTTCTATAAGTTTTCTTAAACTAACTATATGTGTGTCTATGTTCCTTGGAGAAATTGAACCATCAGCTTTCCATATAGATTCTATAATTTCTTCTCTTGTTACTGGTTTATTTTTATTTAATATAAGATATTTAAGTATTTCAAATTCATAATATGACATTTCAACCTGTTGTCCATCCTTAAATAATACACCTTTTTCAAAATCAAGAGTAAAGTTGTCAAAAGAAAAAGTTTTAATATCTGAAGAAATTTTTGATGATCTTCGGAGCACAGCTTTTATTCTAGAAAGAAGTTCTCTAATTTGAAAAGGTTTAGTTATATAATCATCTGCTCCCAAATCAAAGCCTTTTATTTTATCAATTTCTTCACTTTTAGCAGAAAGTATTATAACAGGTAGAAGTTTATCAAATTTTCTTAAACCCTTTAAAAATTCAAATCCATTAACTTTTGGCAACATTAAATCAAGAATTATAAGATCAAAATTATTTTCTTTGACCATTTTTAAAGCAACCTCTCCATCTTCTGCTTCCATTACCTCATAACCTTCATATTCTAAATTGTCTTTCAATAATTCTCTAATATTTGATTCATCTTCAATTATCAATATTTTATTTCCCATGCAAAGCCTCCTCATCTAAATTTTTTTGAATTTTATTAAAAATTAAAGTGACTTTTGTACCTACCCCCTTTTTTGATTCAATTAGAACTTTTCCTCCATGATATTCAATTATATATTTAATTAAAGAAAGGCCAAGTCCAGTTCCAGGAATATTAAGAGTGTTTTTACCTCTGTAAAACTTTTCAAAAACTTTTTTCAAATCATCTTCATCTATACCAATACCATTATCAATAAATTCACAAACATATTGATTTGATTTTTCATAAATATTTATTTGTATAATTTTTTCTTCTCCTGAATATTTATATGAATTATCCAAAATATTATAAACAACTTGTTTTAATAGATCTTCATCTCCCAAAATAATCATATTTTTAAAAGAAAAATCAAGAATAAAATTAACATTTTTTTTACTAATCTTAAACAATTCTACAACTTCATCAATAATCAAAATAAAATCAACCTCTTTTAATATAATATACTTTTTGTTTTTTTCATTTTTAGTAAAAGTGAGTAAATTATTAATTAAATATAGTAATCTTTGAGATTCATTCTTAATTTTATTCATGTAGCCCATTTTTTTTTCTTCTGATATTTTATCATAGTTTCTTAAAATAGAATCAGTCACTAATTGTATAGTTGTTATTGGAGTTTTTAATTCATGAGAAACAATAGATATAAATTCTGATTTCATAATATTTAATTCATACTCTTTTAGAAAAAATAAAAAAATAACTGAAAAAGAAAAAATCCCAGTGAAAAAAAGCATTATAATTAAAATAAATCCAAAAAAAAACTGTTTTTTAGCTATAAAATTAACCATCTTAGATTTCTCAATGAATAAATTTAGAAAAATTGGATTATTTTCTTTATAAAAAGGTAAAGAAACTTTATCAAACTCACTAAATCCATCCCTATTTTCTAAAAAATAATCATTTTCAACCTGAAGATTAAAGTAGAAGAAATTATGGTTTTTATTTTCATTATTTAGTAATAATTTAAAATTTACAATTATTAAAACAAAATTTTCCCCAATATAGCTTTTATTCTTCTTAACAAACAAAATATTATTATCTTTAATCATTTGATAATAATTTAGAAAGTAATCTCTTATGCTAAATATGTTATTTCTCAAATTCGCATTTAAATCACTTAATATTAGTTCATTTTCTTTTTTGCAATACCTGTTATAAAAACTTAATACTTCACTTTTAACCAAATCATCTGAAACATTAAAATAGTTTTTTATAAAAATTATATTTATTGCAAAATTTTTTTTTAAATTAAAGTCATAAAATACATCAAAAAGTATTGTGTATAAACTCAATATAACTTCATCATAAACATTTTTCATTAAAATATATTTTATTCCTAAATAAGAAAATTTAATGGCATTTTCATTATTACCCAGTTCAAAGTAAATTTTAGCAAGATAATAATATGATTTTATTTTTATATAAATTATATCCTTTTCACTATTAATAAGATTTAAAAAATATGAAATAGACAACTCATATAAATTGTTTTCATAAGCTTTTTGACCTAGTATATATTTTTCAAATTCTATCAATTCCTTCTCTTTTTGATAATATTCATTTATATTCTGCAATAATTTAGAATAATTATTTAAAATAATAACAGAATCTATAAAATCAAGTTTTGAAAGTTCATTTATTATAAAATTGTCATAGTATGTATGGTAAAAGGAAAGAGCAATTATTTTATTTACATTATTTATTATTGAAATAATTTGATTATATTTTGATATTAATAAACTTTTATAATTAAAATCAATTTCACTTTTTAATACATTTTGTTGAAGCTTTAATAAATTAAAATAATTAATCATAAATATTATTGAAATAAAAAATGAAAATAATAATATAATTATTAAGATTTTTTTATCTTTTAAATAATTAAAAAGATTTTTAATTTTTTCTTTATTAAATATAAGCATTAAAAAACCTTTTCTATATTATTTTTATGTATCCATCCATTTTTACCATAAATAGTAAAAAAATAAATGTACTCATCTTTAATATATTTAATTTTAATAATATTCCCTGTTTTTATCTTATCTTTAATAGTACTATTTTCATTTGGGAAATTATAAATAAAAGAATCTTCAATTACAATAGCTTCATTATAAAATACCTGTGGATAAATTAAAATAACTAAAAATACAAATATTAATAATAAATTAAAAATTAAAAAATAAAACTTTTCAATTTTTTTTATCCTTTTCCAAAAAATAATAAACAAAAAATATAATATAAAAGTAGTTATAAAAATATATTTAATATTTATCTTATGAAAAAAAAACAAATTTAAATAAGTTAATTTAGCTTTTTCTTCAGTAATCAATTTGTTTATCAAATCTTTTATTTCTTTACTATTAGGATTATAAATGATTCCTTTTCTCAAAGTTTTAAGAACTTCTATGTAGTTATTTTGAGCATAATAAGATTTAGCTGCAATAATAAAAAATTTTTCATTCATTAAAAATTTATATTTATATTCTTCATAAAATTTTATTATTTTATCATACTGATTATTATTATAATATTTATATAATGTTTTATTGTTTAACAAATTATTTCTATTAAAATTAAAGAAAGCTAATAAACTTAGTATTAATAATTTAATTTTCCAAGCCATCTAATTAACCTTTTAATTTTATAAATTTCTGTTCTATTATATTTATAATTTGCTATTCTATACTTCTTTTTTATTAAATTATTTAGTATATACAATTTATTTATGTCTCTTTTATTAAAGATAAATTTTAAGTTTTCATAGAATATCAAAAAGTTTTTATCTATTAGATCAATATTTATATTATATTTATTGATAAGTTTTTCAATAAAATCAAGCCAAATTTTATAATAATTAGTTTCATAACTTTTTTGTTTAAAATTTAAGCTTTTTTTTAAGACTTTTAATGAATAAATGTCCCTAGATCCTACTAATAGATAAAAAAATAAAATAATATTAAAAATCATAATAAATTTGAAGAATAAAAAATCTAATTTAATTGATATATTTCCATCTTTTATTTTATAATAATTTAATTCCGACAAATTTATTATAGAGCTTTCTTTATCTATTTGTTTCTGTGTAATATTTATCTGTTCACCAACAATTATAAAATTTTTAAATGAATTTTCTTTTATATTAAAATAAGAAAAGTTAATAGAAGGAAGACTATTTATATTTTTATTTTTAATTAATATAAAATATTGTAACTCACATGTATTTATAGTTTTATTTTGATTTATTTTTACAATTTCATAATTTGGATTATCTGTTAATAGCTTTGAAAAATCTATTATACTATGATTACCTTCTCCTACAAAACTTATATTCAAAATATATGAAACATCATCATAATTATTTAATTTCTCATACCTATAATTAATATTATAATTTCCTACTAAATAAATAAAATTCACAGGGACTTCCTGAGGAAATGGAACTATTTTAAATTCTAATCTATCACTTTTTACAACTCTCTCTACTTTTACTTTTTCTAATCCTTCAAAAGAATTAAAAATAATATTGAATTCAATATCTGGAGTGAAAAAACTACCCTCTTTTTTGGGAATAATTTTTAATTCTGCTATTTTGTATTTCTTATATGGTTTGTTTAAAAATAACATTTGAACAAGTTGGCCTTCTTTTTTTAAAAATTCATAATAGTAATCTTTAATATCTTTAACTTTAATGTTTTTTATGCTATCATATTCATTGGAAGTATAAAGATAAAAATAAATTTTAACCTCCTCTCCTAAATAAAAATAATCTCTTTCCATTTCTGTTCTAATAAAATCATCAGCTTTATAACTTTCTACATCGCTAATAAATATTGAAAAATCGTTTAATATAATTTGCCCTAAATTTGTATTTAATTTTAAACCTGAAAAATCAATTTGACCTTTATTTAATGCCTTAAATTTATATTTAATAATTACTTTATAAAAACTGGTATAAAAAATTCCATTAAAATTATATGAATTTTCCTTTTCAATTATTGGTTTATTTAAATACAACTTAATTAAATTTGAAATTTGCAAATCAGGATATTTTAAAATCTCTAAATCTATATTTTTTGAAATTAAAATAATTTTGATTTCAAAATCATCTTCAACTTTAATAATATCAGGTTTTTCAATGTAATAAGAAATTGATGCTGAACTTGAAGAATTTAAAATAAAAAAAAGACAACTAATTATTAAAAGGGCAAGATATATAAATAAATTCTTACCAATTTTTTTTAATTTTATCATTTGTTTTATTTATCAAATTCTTTTGAAAATTATCAAAACCTTCTGACTTAATAAAACTATTAATATTTTTATTTATTTGTTCCAAATAGTTATTTTCATCAAATTTATTCTCTTCTGTTTCTTTCTTTTTACTTAATAATATTTCATAATTAATCTTAGCATTTAAATTTTTAGGATTTATTATCAAAATTTTTTTTAAACATTCACATGATTTTTCAATATTTTTTATATTTAAATAATACAATGATAAAATAAAAAGTAAATTTTCATCATTCAAATTATCTAAACTATAACCTAATTGTTCAAAAAAGTAATTTTCAAAGCATTTATTTTCATAAGTTTTTATGTATATATTTAGTAAATCCAAATTTTTATATTTATCAATTTTAATAATGATACAAATTTTTTCATTAAATCTTTGAAGGTATAGATAAGAATTAATATAATTTTTATTTTTAAAATTAATATAAGAAAAAAATATATCCAGAAAAAAATAAGCTATTAATACAAGAAAAACAAAGTAGATAAAAATCAAATATAATACAAAAACTTTTTTAAATGATCTATATTTTTTCATTTTATTAAAATTTTCTAAATTCTTCATTAATTTTTATTTTTATTAACATTGGCGAGTAAAATAGATAATAAAAAATAGTTAGTAAAAAAATAAAAAAAGCAAAAAGCCAGTAAAATTTATAAGTAACAATTATATACTTTTTTGGCATATCTTTAAAGCTAAAAATACTTTCACAAATTTTATTAAAATTATCAAAATCAACTTTGTCTATATTATAAAAAAAAACATTATTTATATTTCCGAGTTTTTTTACAATCTCTATATTTGCCTTAGTAATAACTACTTCGCCATTTTCATCTTTCAAGAAACCATTTTCAATTGGAATTTTACCACCTTCTATTGTACCAATAATAAAAAAATAGATCCTAATCCCTTCACCGGTAATTAATTTTATTAAATTTTTATCTATCTCTTCCCAAAATTCCATATCAGAAAAAATAAGAATATATTTTAATTTACTTGGTGTTCTTCTTATTAAAGAATATCCCTTGGAAATAGCATTATTTATTAGAGATGTTTGATTTGTTTCTATTCTTAAACCATTTAGAATAAATGAAAAATAATCAATATTTGTAGTAAATGGTATTTGTATATAAGGTTCTAAACTAAAAATAATTAATGAAAATCTATTATTTTTACTTTTCTTTATTAAATTATTTGTAAGGAGAATAGAAGCTCTTAATCTATCAGGATAAATATCCTGAGCTTTCATAGATGTTGAAACATCTATTAAAATTGCTGTATCTATAAATTCATCTTTAATCTCAACTTTTCTTTTGCCCCCTTTAAAATCTAGCATTAAAAGTAAAAAGAAAAAATTCATTATAAATAAAATAAAAACTCTAAATAAAAACAATTTATACTTATTATAAAAATAAAAATTAAACTCATTAAAATATTTTTCTCTTAATTGTTTTTGTCTTAAAAGTATTAATAAAATCATTATATTATTAATAAAAAATATAAAAATATATATTAGTTTTTTATCCATAAACATTATTAAATTTAATATTCAACTTTTTGATAAATTAAAAATAAAAATAAAAAAATGCTAAATAAAATATATGAAATATAAAAATATAATAAATAATTATCTAAATAATAAGTAAATAATTGTACTTGGTAAACAACAGAATTGAGTTTATCAATTTTCTCCAAAGTATTTTTCAAACTTAAATTATCAAATGGATTCATTACTATATTACTACCAGTTATTTTAGAGATATTATATAAAAGAGAAAAGTTTATTGGCATATCTATTTTTTTAATCATTATTTTCCCATCTTTATCTTTAAAAGGAAAAGAAACTTCATTTTGCTTACCTAAAGCAATAGGAAATATTAAAATATTATTTTTTTTTGCAATAATAGCAGCATCCTCAGGTGATACTAATCCGCTATTATTATTACCATCTGAGAATAAAATAATAACTTTTCCACTTCCTTCAAAATCTTTTATTTGATCAATAGCTAACATTATACCATATCCTATGGCTGTTCCATCATCAAGCATCTTAATTTTTATTTGAGATACTCTTTCAATAACAAATTGATTATCAAATGTTAAAGGTACATAAATAAAAGCATTTTTTGCAAAAATAACTACAGAATAATAATCAAAAGGTCTCTTTTTTATAAAGTCAATTATAAAATTTTTAGCTATATCTAATCTAGATATATCACCAAAATCTAAAGCCATCATAGAGGAAGAAACATCAATACAAAATACTATTGCTTTTCCTTTAGATTCAACAGGAATTGATGAAACAGGTTTTTTAGGATTTGATAGTCCTATTATAAGAAATATATTTGATAATATAAAAAATATATAAAAAAAGTAATTACCAAACAAATTATAAAATCTTTTTTTTTCATTTTTAATATTAATGGTTGTAAAAATACCTTCATAGTTCTTTTCATCTACAAAATAGATTTTTAGAACAATAATTAATGGAATAATTAAAATAAATACTAATAAATTAATTTTCATCTATCTTCTTTAATATATTTAATTAGTTTATCAATAATTATTTCAATAAATTTAATATTAATTTTCAAATCTTCATTTGTATATTTGTACTTTAATTTATCCAATTCTAGTTTATCATTATCATTCAATTTAAAATTAATTTTTTTAATATACTCAGAAATATCAAAAATGACTTTTTTGGGATTAATATGTAACTCATTTTTTAACTTATTTAAATAGATCAAATTTTCTCTTTTCATTATCAAAGTTTTATATTTATTCTTAATTTTAATAAAAAAAAGAATTAGAAAATAAGTTGCTAAAAATAAAAAAGACAAAAAAACTAAATAAATTATAAAGTTAAAAAAAGTTGGATTGAAAGTAAAAAATTTATTAACCTCATAAAAATTATACTTTTTTTTATTTTCATTATTTATTGATGAAATAAAAATTTTGTTACCAGTTAAATCATATTCTTCAAATGAAAAAATAAATTTTACATTTTTTAATTCTATACTTCCAATATTAAAAAATTGAAAGTCAACTTTACAATAATAAGAATAATTTTTATATTCTATTAAAAAGTTTCTTATATATATATCACTATTATTTGAAATAATCTCAATAGGTTTTTTATTAAAAACGAAGACAACTGAAACAACATCCCCTATATAATATACCTTATATTTTTCTATTATATTTAGAAGTTCAACAGACCTATAAATATCCTCATATAAAAAACTATAACCAAATAAAATATCAATATTAAAAAAGAATAGGTTCAATGTAAAAAAAAATATAAATAAAACTCTTTTTAATTTTAATAATGCAATTTGGACCATCATTAAAATAACCATAAATTTTAAAAATATTTCTATTTTATCTTTCTCTCAAAATAGTTTTTTAATACAAAAAAAACATTTTCTTCATTAGAAACATGAAAATAGTATTTAAAATTTTGGGAAAGATTTTTTTGTAAATTATAAAAGTATTCTTCATAATCAACATTTGAAATTGTATTAAACCCCTCTATTAATTTACAATTTCTTATAATCTTTTTAATTTTAATTTCAAATAAGTCGAAAATTTGAAATAAAAAAATATTGTGTTTTTTATCAATAATCTTTAAATTTTCAATCATTTGAATTTGGTTTTCTACAATAAAATCTGAAATAATAAAAATATTTGTCCTTTTTTTTAATATTTTATATAAATATCTAAGGATATCAACCAAAATAGAATTATTTGAATTTACATAATCAAGACCTAATAAATAGTTATATATTAGATAAAAATGCTTTTCTCCTTTTCCAAATGGAAAAAATTTTATTAGTTTATCTGAAAAAATAAGAAATGAAAATTTATCATTGCTTATTAAAGAAATATAAAGTATTGTTAAAGATATTTTTAAAGCTATATCAAATTTTGATTCATTTTGAGAATTAAAAAACATAGAGGATGAAAAGTCCAGTACAACGAGATTTAGCTCTCCTCTTTCTTCATCAAAAATTTTTGTATATGGCTTTCCAAATTTAGCCCACAAATTCCAATTAATATTTCTAATTGAATCCCCAAAGAAATAGTCTCTATTTTCAACAAAATCTACCCCTTCGCCTTTAAATCTAGATTTATAATTCCCAACAAGAAATTTATTTGAAAAAAACTTAATTTTAAAAAATAACTTCTTAAATAAAATTTTATCATTCATTTTTTTTTATTAATTAATATTTTGTTTTTATGGAATAATTCTATTTTCTAAAATCTCAGTTATTATGTAGTCTGTAGTTATATTCTGTGAAAGGGCTTCATAACTTAATATTATTCTATGCCTTAAAATATCATATGCAATATATTTTATATCTTCAGGTAATACATAGTCCCTACCATTTATTAAAGCTGTTGTTTTCGCACATTTAACTAAATAAATAGAAGCTCTAGGTGAAGCTCCATATTCTATAAAATTGGAAATATGAGATATCTTATAATCCTTAGGATATCTTGATGAAAAAACAATCTCTGTTATATAATGCTTTAATCTATCATCAATATAAACATTATCTTTAGCTCTAATAAGGGATATAATCTCGTTTTTATCTAAAATTGGCTTTATGTTTTCTGTAAAATCTGGTTTTTCATTCAATTCTATAATTTTAAGTTCCTCTTCAAAACTAGGATAATTAATGATTAATTTAAACATAAATCTATCCAGTTGTGCTTCAGGTAGATTATAAGTCCCTTCATGCTCTATTGGATTTTGAGTAGCTAAAACATAAAATGGTTTTTCTAATTTAAAATTTTTACCTCCAAGGTTTACCTCATATTCTGCCATAGCCTGTAATAGAGCAGATTGTACTTTTCCAGGTGCCCTATTTATTTCATCAGCCAATATTATATTATTAAAAATAGGTCCAAAAAATGGCTCAAATTTCATTTCTCTTGGATCAAATATCATGGTCCCAATAATATCAGCAGGAAGTAAATCTGGAGTAAACTGGATTCTTTTAAATTCACAGTTTAATAATTTTGCAAAATTCTTAATAATATAAGTTTTAGCTAAACCTGGCAACCCTTCAATTAAAACATGTCCATCAGCTAAAATTGAAATCAAAATTTTTTTTACAATATCCTTTTGTCCGATGATAAATTTTTCTGTTTCTTTTAAAATTTTTTCAATAAGCTCAAAAATTCTTTTTTCTACCCTTTCCACCATCCTATCCCACTAATTAAAATTTATAATAACTTATTATATTTATAAAAACATTAAATAAATTTCCAGCAAGATAATATATTTGTTCTTTTAAACTATCATATCTTCTTAAATATGAGTTATAGATTATATTTTCTTCTTTATAAACATTTTTTTTTAATAGACTCATATAATCTAATTTCCATTTTGATGAACCAATATGAGCAAAAGTATATATTTGATTTTTGGAATTGTAATCTATTAAAATAGCAGCATGTGTATATTCATCATCCCATTTATTGTTTTTATTTCTATCATAGGTATTATCAAAAATAATAATATCTCCCGGTAAACCAATCTCTTTATTTAATTTAAAATGATTTATCCCAATATTATATAATATATATACTCCATTATTTAATATAGAAAAGTTTATATAGTTTCGAAGATTAATTCCAGAAATTTCATATACATAAAAAACAAATCCTGAACAATCATAATTAAATTTTTTGCCATTAATTCTAAATTCCTTTATATTTTCTGCTTTCAAAGCATTTTCAACTACTGTTTTTCTTATAACCAATTCTCTTTCTGGTACACTAGTGGATGAATCCCCCTCACTTTTATTATAAACTTCCCTATTATAATTATATATTCCAGAACATGCTTCAAAAAATAATAGAAAAAATAAAAAAATAATAATTTTATTTTTCAACAATCAATCTTTAAAATAATTATAATTTTATTTTTAATTATAATTTTTAATTATATAATTTTTATTTTTATTATTATTATTAATTCCCATTTCTATATCAAATTATTAAAATTCATAAATTACATCATAAATTGGCCCATTTTTTGTTAAAGTAGATTTATAAAGTTTCAATCTATTTATTAAAAAATTTTCCTTATTAAAAAAAATTTCTTTCATCATTATAGGAAAATTTGTTCTTGCCAAAGTAATATGTGGAACAAAATCTCTATCCTCTTTTTTAATATTTAAATATTTTAAGTTTTCTTCTATAATAGAATAAATTTTATTAAGCTTATTATTTTCATCAAATTTACAAACAATAACTCTAGCATTAAAAATACTAGGAAAAGCTGTTATTATACTAGAGGTAAGATTAATGTTTGAAGAATTAATTGAATCTATACTTTTGATCTTATCTATAATTAACTGGTAATCGTCAAATTCTCCAATAAATTTAATTGTTAGATGTAAATTCATCTCTTTTGTTAATCTAATATTTTTAAAACTAGATAAATACATTTTTTGCAGTAAAATCAATTTATGTAAAGATTCTTTATCAAAATCATATGCAAAAAACAATCTCATATAGTTTTATTTTATAAAAAAATTTTATTTTTTCAATATTTCTTAAAAATATAAAATATAAAATTAGTCTTCTAAAATAAACTAATCAAACCTATTATAAAAACTACTTTAAAATTAAATTTCCTAAATATTCTTCAGTAAAGTTAAAATTCTCTTTTTTTATAAAATCTATTAATTTCTTATATCTTTCAGTAATTACTTCATCAGGAATTATTTCTTCTTTATCAAAATCTCCTTCTAAACTTTCATATAAAATAAATGGATTAATTTGTGCTATTTTAGGTATTAATTTCTTGTTTTCTTTTAAAAATTTTAATGTTAACTCAAAATCTTGTTCAGTCTCTCCTGGAAACCCAATTATTAAAGAGATCTCAAAAAAAATTTTATAGAAATTTAACCTCTTAAATACTTCTATAGCATCACTTGAATTAAATAATTTTTTCATCTTTTTTAAAACTCTATCTGAACCTGACTCAAGACCTATAAACAAATTTATACAACCTGTTTTATTAAATAAATTAATAGTTTCTTTGTCAACATCTGGTTTAATGCCAAATTGAGCATCCCAAAAAAAAGAAATTTTTTTACCTTTTTGAATATTATAAAAATTAATTAAAAATTCTTTTAATTTACATGGAGAAATATTAATCATAGAATCATAAAAAGTTATCCAATTTTTATTATAAGAAAAATAATAGAATAATATTCTTTCTATTAAACTTTCTGGACTAGTAGTTTTAACTTTAAATAAATATTTCTCAGTACAAAATTTACATTTTCCTATACAACCTAAATTAAAAACTATTGGTAAACAATTTTTTCTTAAATAAGTATTTAAATCAAATCTATCAAATTTAGGAATAATATTATCTATTAAGATGTTATTAAACTTATTTTCATTAATAATATTTCTAAAAAAATATACTATATCATTTTTTTTAATATTACCACTTAAAAATTTATTATCCGATCTATTTGAATACTCTTTTATTAATATTTTACAAAATATATCAAAATTATCGATAGAATCCCCAAAAAAAGGAATATCAATTAAATCTTTATATTTTTCAAAATTTAAAGTAATATCTGGGCCACCACCAATTATTATTTTTTCCTCAAATAATTCTTTAATTCTATTTATTACCTTAATAGAAATATATCTATTTGTAGAAAAAAGAGAAAAACCGATAATATCAAACTCCTGCAATTCATAGATAATTTTATCAATAATTGTTTCTTCATATTCTTTTAAATAAAATTTAAGAAAATATTTTGAAGAATTAAAATCATAAAAAGTCCACTTTTTTTGTAAATTTTTATCAACTTTCTTATAAAAAAAAATATTGAAATCTTTAATTGTATGCTCAATATTATTTATGCTTAAGATTTCTGATATATATGATAAACCTAAAGGAGGCAAATTTGGCCAAAGAGTAGGTAAAACTACTAAACAAACTTTTATAAATAATCCTGAATAATTTTTATTTTTTCTGTTAGGGTTATTTAGTTATCTTATATTAATTAATATTCATTCATTATTAAATAATTCTTTTATATCTCTAATAAATTCATTAAAATTAATAGGTTTTTTATAAAATTTTATAACCCCCATATTTTTTAGCCTATTAATTTCATCTTCTTTAAGATTTTCAATATCTCCTGAAATTATTAAAAATTTTTGTAAAGGATTTACTGAATATAAAGCGTAAATACATTCATCACCTCTCATTAAAGGCATAAAAATATCCATAATTATAAGATCATAGTTGTTTTCAATTGCTTTTCTAAAAGCTTCTTGTCCATTAAAAGCTTGATCGACAATAAAATTATTTATTTCAAGAATATCTTTAACCATTTTTGAAAATTCATAATTATCTTCAACTAATAATATATTCATAACTTATAACTCCTAACTAAGTTGCAAAATTTCATATATCTTTTTTGGAATATCAAAAATATCCAATTCATAATCAAAAAAACCCGCTTCTTTTATAATTTTTTGCATTCCATAAATTAAAGAACTATTTTTATCTTGTATTATTATGGGAAAATTTTTTAATTTTGCTAATTTGCAACCACTAAGTCCATCCTCCTTGGCAGACAAACCAGACAATATGCATATTATTGGTTTTAATCTAGCTTCAATAGCAGAAATTATAGTTTTTGAAATAGAAGGAGCAAAGTTTCCTATAGTATTATTTTCAATAACTTTTATCCTAAGGTTTTCTTGAAATTCAGTTTGATATCCTCCTTTAGTAACATATATAAAATTTGGTTCTAAAGTTATACCATCTTCAGCAATCTTAGTTGTTAAAATAGATTTATTGTTTAAAACTTCTACGAAAGAATTTTCAAATGATACAGGCAAATGTTGAACAATCAATATAGGAATATTTAAGTCCCTATCAAACTTATCAATTATATTATATAATGCTTTGGGACCACCTGTAGATGAACCAATTATTAATAAATCATATTTCATTTAATCCCTTTCAAACTAATATTTTAATTTAATAATTTCAAAAATAAGAATAAAGTATAGTAAATTTTTTTTAAAAAATATTTTAAATTTTAAATTTTAATACAATATTATAAAATTATAAAATAAAAATTCCGACATAAAGAATAACTATGGTTAAAATTAAGTATATTAATTTTTTAATATTTCTATATTTTATATTTAATTCAAGTCCAATATTTTGTCAAGAAGTCAAATTAAAAAAAATTAGTGATCCAAATAGTTATGATTTTAAGATTAAATATAAATTATTCAGTTATGTATTTTACAAATTTTTAGAAGATAATAAATATTTTGATTACAATAATTACTATTTTAAGTTATATAATCCATTCTTTATTTATGAAATAAAAAACTACTATAGTTTTGCAATACTTTTAAACATAAATCCTTTTTATCAATCAAATAATACTTCAAAAAACTTAATAAATCACATACAAACAAATTCATTTTTAACAGCAACAATAATAACAGGATATTTTACTTTTGACTATTCAACAAATTTTTTTTCAGGAATTAAATCTATCTTCCCTTTTGATTTAATAGAAAATATACCTAGAATTAACTTTGGATATAAAATATTCTATAACTTCGACCAAAATTTTAACAATATTTTTGAAACTATAAACAATTATAACATAAACTATTTTTTAAATATTAAATTTATTGATTTAATAAATATTTTTTTAGGAAATATTAAAAACAGTAATGGGCAAAATTATCAAATTTATGGCATTTATTTATCAAATGAAATTATAAAAACAATTATTACTTTTGAAGAACATAACTATACTATAAAAATCTTTAATAAAGAAATAGAAAAATTTAATAGAATAATCTTTGCTTTTAATATTAATTTAGAAAATATATCCTTTATTATAGAAACACCTTATGTATATTTTAATTATATGAATTACTATGTATATTATTTTGATGCATTTTTTTTTATCAAAATATACAAAATAAAGTATGTTTTCATATATAAAAACTTTAATTATAATTCAGAAAACTTCTTTAATGAAAATTTCATGCACAATATAATTTTTGAGTTTACCAAATCACTTATAATAAATTTTTATCTCCCATATAGAAAAGATGATTTTAAATTGATTGCTGATAAATTATTTATAAGAACAGTTGCTAATATAGATTTAATAAAAACCCCTACAATTTTAAAGATTTTAAGCTTAAATTTAGAAGGATATTTTTATCCGAAAAGTTTAATAAATAACACTAACTACTTTATAATTACTCAAAATGATTACTATTATAGATTTTATTTTTCTCCAATATTACTATTAAATTTTAGTAAATATAGTACATTAGAATTTTGTTTTTGTTACGATATCTATAAAGAAAAATTATATGAATTTAAATTAAAAGTCTCATATAAAAGTCAAAATAATATTATTAACTTTATCTATTACGAGAATAATGATATAAATAAACATATGTATATTTTCTCAAAATTTACTCAATATGATTTCAACTTTTTAAACATTTTACCAAAAGAAAAATTATTAGAAATCTCATTTGAAAATAGTTTAATATTTAACTCAATATTTTTAAAGTTAATATATATTTTTAACGATAAAAATAACAAAGTTTATTTAGTAGTCGGAATTTACTATGCTTACTAAAAAAATTAATAAGATGATATTAGATAAAAAAACTTTAGAAAAAATCATAGAAAATATTTTTAAACATTCTTTCTTTGATGGTGAAATAAGACCATTTATGT
Source organism: Spirochaetota bacterium (assembly GCA_026415295.1). Classification (NCBI taxonomy): domain Bacteria; kingdom Pseudomonadati; phylum Spirochaetota; species Spirochaetota bacterium. The sequence continues at coordinate 56,027 of JAOAHJ010000016.1, forward strand.
ACCTCCCTTACATATTATCTTTAAAAATAATAAATAAAAATTTTAGCATAAATGAGTACGATATATCAGAATTACTTTTAAATTTGCCTGATAAATATTACCCTTACATAGATCCTATAGATAGAGAAATTTCAATCTTGTTAAAAGAAGGAAAAACTTTAATTGAGGCAAAAGAAATAGCTAATAAAAAAATAATTTTTTCAAATTCAAATTTTTGTCTTTTTTTAAGAACATTTCCATTAATTTTAATAGATCCTATAAATTCTTTAAAAAATCTTGAGAATTTAACATATCAAATTACATTTTTAACTCATAATGATGAAATAAGTAAATTGATGGTATATTACAATTTAATAAATATAGAGTATTTAAATGGATTAACTTTTATTGATCATTTAAGAAATTACCTCTCAAATCAAAACTTGAAATTAAAATATTTATTTAATAGTGAAAATAACCAACTAAATGGTGAGATAACTAATGAATATGTTCTTTATTATCTTATAGATTATTCATATTATCTACTACAAGATATGGATTTTTCATATAAAAATAATACTACCCTAAATGTAATATTAAGTTTAACATTTAATTTATTTAAAGAAAATCTTATTGTTGAAAGTTCAGAAAATATATATAATTTTAATTTGAATCAAGAGGAAAAAAAGCTTCTAAAATATATAAAAAAAAGAATAAAATAAATTTTTTATTTATCTTTTAAGATATTATGAAATTATTTATAAAAATTGATAAAATATTAAAAATTATCTTCCTTTTATTTTTACTTTACATGATAATATTCCTATTAACCTGTACTTCATACATATACCCAAATAAAGACATATTTAATAAAACTTCAAAACTCAATTTTAGAGAAAAAAATTATAATAGTATTAATATCCCTAATGATGATTATATATTAAATTTTTACAATAATTCAGAATTAAAAAATTCTTCATTTTATGAAATACCAAAACTTGTCAATTACAGTTCCTCCGAAATTAAAACACCTATTTATATATTAGACGAAAACTTGACTAAAGTTTATAAGATAGAAAACAATGAAAAAACAGAAATTTTTTCAGTAAATATAAATTATGAATATATTGTTAAATTTAAACCAAATATAATTACAACTAGCAAAAATATTTATCTACTTAATGAAAATGATAAAAACTATTACCCTATTCAATTAAATGGATTAAATAAAAATGCTACATTAAAATGTGCAGAACTTTTTTGTTATAATAATAAAAAATTTATTTTTATTGGCACATCTCATCATGGTCTTTATTACAAAGAAATTAACAGTCCAAAATTTTTACAGATTAATAAAAATATTGCTAGAGTACCATTTACATCTAAATCTACTTCATACTTTGAGACTATATCAGAAATTGTACAATATAAGAATATTCTAATTATTAGTTATAAATATTCTACAAGAATAGGTTTTTTATCTTTCAATCAGAATGGAGAAATTATAGTCAATAATTTTTTATATGACATTAAATTGAATAAGCAATTTATTAATTTAAACCCAGAAATAAATAAAATTAAAGATGATGATAATCATCATTTTGATAACATTTATCAAGAAAAGATTGAATCTTTAGAAAGTATGGAAATAAACAATAATACATTAAAATTTGAAACAAATAAAAATATATACTATTTTACAATTGAAGTTTTTGAAAAAAATTCTGATAATAATTATAAAAACTCTAAAAATCAAAATTTTCATAATTTTGAAATTTATTTTAATAATTTAACTATTTGTTTGCAACTTGATAACAAAGTTGAAAAAGAAAAGGTAAATGAAGATTATAGAGAAGATTTTACTAGGGGATTATATATTCCAGTTCATCACCTTTCTAATGATGAAAAAATATTAAAAAAAATAAACTTATTAAAATCTCTAAATTTAAATACAATAGTTGTTGATTTAAAAGATGATTTTGGATTTATAACTTATAATTCAAATTCGGAATATGCAAAAAAGATAAAATCTATAAAAAAAATTATTAATTTAGATAAATTATTATTTTTTTCAAAAGAAAATAACATAAAAATCATAGCAAGAGTTGTATGTTTTAGAGATCCATTATTGTTTAACTATGAGAATGGTAAATATGCCTTTTATGATAAAAGAACTAATTCTCCATGGATAGGTTTAGAAAAAGAGAGATGGGTTGATCCTGCATCAGAGTTCGTAGTTGATTATCTTTGTGATATTATAAAAGAATTAGAAGAAAAAGGAATTGAAGAAATACAATTTGATTATGTCAGATACCCTTCTGATGGGGGAGTTTCAAATATTTACTCAATACATAATAAAAATAATTATTCCAAAAATTGCGTATTACATAATTTTTTAAAAAAAGCAAAATCATCATTAAGTATTTCTAAACTATCAGCTGATTTTTATGGTTATCAATGTTTTTATAATATAACAAAACATATAGGACAAGATCTATTTATTTTATCAGATTTTATTGATATTATATATCCAATGTATTATCCATCTCATTTTACATTTGGATTCTATCAAGAAAATTTAAAAGAAAATGAAACCAACTTTTTTATTTATAATCATGGTGTACAAAGAGCTTTTTTAAATGCTAAAAGACCAATACTTGTAAGACCATGGATTCAAGTATTCAAAATAAAAGTTTCTATAGATTATAAGGACTACATTCAATCTCAAATAGATGGTATATTAAGTGCAGGCTATAATTCATTTATTTTCTGGAATCCTGCAGGAAAGTATGATATACTTAAAGAAATTAAATATTAAAGCTCTATCTTAAGAAAATTTTTAATTTTTATATTTTTTTATTGATTATTTTAATTAAATATACTATTATTACCTTAGTTTACCTATTAAAATATAGAAGAAGAATTTATGGATTTGAATTTATCAAAAGATGAAAAAAAATTTTTAATATATATTGTGAGAAAAACTATTGCTGATAAACTAAAAATTGATTATGAAGAAAAAAATCTTAAATTAGATCATACTAGTATTGATAATAAATTACTAGGAAATTTTGTTACTTTACATATAAAAAATAATTTAAGAGGTTGTATAGGTTATATTAAAGGAATAAAGCCATTTATTGAGCAACTCAAAGAAGTTTCTATTCAATCTGCATTTCATGATCCAAGGTTTCCACCTCTTTCAAAAGATGAATTTAATGATATCAAGATAGAAATAACAATTTTGTCTCCATTTCAAGAAATAAAAGATCTATATGATTTTATAATAGGTGAAGATGGTCTTTATTTACAGTATAAATTTTACTCTGGTCTATTTTTGCCTCAAGTAGCAACTGAACAAGGTTGGAACAAACAGCAATTTTTAGAAAATCTTACATATAAAGCTGGTCTTTATCCTGAAATTTTAAAAAACAAAGAAATTAAATTATTCAAATTCAAAGGTTATATTATTTCTGAAGATAATATTTAACAAAATTAAACAACATTTTATTTTGACTTTTGTTTTAATTATGCTATTTTCCTAAATAAGATATTTATATTAGGAGTTTAAAAATATGAGGAAATTATCAATTTTAATATTTATACTAATTTTAATGCCTTTTATAATTTTGGCACAAACCAGCACATCTTCTACTAAAGACAATTGGATCGTTGAAATTAATGGTCAGAAATATTATTATAGTGAATTTATTAACAAATTTAACATGTATATTGAATTAACTGTTCCTCCTGATAAACAACAAGAATATAAAAATGATAAAAGATTATTGAAAGCATTTTTAGAAAATTTTATAAATGAAATAATTTTATTAAATAAAATTAAAGCTGAAAATTTTGCAAACTCTTATAAACATGTTATTCTTTTTCAAAATAAACAAATAGTAGTAGAACTATATATTCAAAAAGTTATTTACCCTACTATTCCAAATCCAACTAAAAAAGAAATCGAGCAATACTATAATCAAAATTCAAAATCTTTTCAAAATATTGATATAGAGGTAGCTTTAAAACAGATAGAAGAATATTTGAAAATGATAAAATTACAGGAAAAAATCAATGAAATACTACAAGATAAAAAAGAATCAATGATTATTCAAAGAAATCAAGATTATTTTGAAAAAAACTTAAAAACTACCTGGGTATTAAAGATAGGCGATGATGTTATTGACTATGACTCATTTCATACCCTTTTTATGGAATTTTTAAATCAAATACCTGAAAATCAAAGGGAAAAAACAAAATATCTTTTATTAAAACAATTTACAGAATCTTTCATTAATACATATATTATGTACAAAGATATATCTAAGAATACAGATTTTGAAAAAAAATATGACGATTACATTCAGTACTTAAGCAACCAAAAATTAATAGAACTATACATTTCAATTAAATTAAAAAACAAATTTCAACCAGTTACTCAAGATCAGGTAGATGCATACTATAATATGAATAAAACCCAATTCGCTGGTTATCCTGAAGCACAAGCAAAACAATATATTTATCAAATGTTAAGTCAACAAGTATTAAATATGTATATAAATGATCTAGTTCAAACTATTAGAGATGAAAATATCATCAAAAGAAACAAAGAATTCTTGCAATCTATCGGCTTAGCATAAAAAAAATGGGGATTCTAATCCCCATTTTTTATTTTTAAAAACTCAATTTATTTATTTTTTATTTTTAAAAAAAATTTATGATTATTTAAAAAAACTACTAATCAATTATCTCTGATTCTTTATCATAAAAATCAAATAGCTTATCAATTAATAAAATATTAAAAAGTTTTTTTAAATTATCATTCACTCTTATAAAAGAAATTTTTCCATTTTTAGATGTTATTAAATTATTTAAAAATAATAATTTACCAATTGCAGATGAATTTATTGAATTTACCTGTTCAAAATCAAGAACAATATGCTTATTGCCTTTGTTTATAAGTTCTTTAATCTCTTCATAAATATTCTGAATTATTTCATAATTATTTAAATCAGACCTCAATTTATAAATTACATAATTAGCCATTACTAAAAACCTCCTATAAATATACACTTAAAAAATAATATATCTTATAAAAAATTGCAAGTAAATTTAAATTTTTATTGTTAAAAATGATTGTTTGTAGATTTATTTATATAATTTTTAATAACTAAAATAAATTTTTTTATAAAAATAAATTTATGTATATAATACTATTGAAATAATTTAAAAAAAATATTAAATTTCTTATAAATACTATAATCAATCCTTAAATATAAATTTTAAAATTTCGATAAATTAAATATAATTAGGAGAAGTGATGAGAAAAGATAAAAATATAGTAGGTTTTTTATTATCATTGCTTTATTCTTTGATTTATACTATAATTTTCACATTTTTGAATGTATTTATATTTGGTTCAAAAGTTGAGATTTTAAGAATTTTTTTAATAAATTTCATATTTTCTTTAATAATTTCTATTTTTTTCTTTTTTTCAATATTTAAACAATATAAAAAAGTTTCTCTAAAATTTTCTCAATTACTTCAAAATATCTCACAAGGTAATTTTAATATAGAAAAACCAGATATAGAAGGTGTTTCTTTTACAAATATAAATATTTATATCTCTAAACTTATAAATTATCTTTCAGATGTTATAAATAAAATTGAGTTATCAGTTCTTGATATAAATGGAAATGCATCGACTCTTTTTATGTTTTCAGAAACCATGATAAATAGAATTAACTCTGAAATGAATAATATTACAAATATTAACCAAAATATGGCTTTATTAAAAGATATATCAATTTCTATTAAAGAATTTACATCAGAGGCTTTGAAAATTTCAGTAGAAAATAAAAATAAAATTAATGAATCAATAGATTCTATCAAGAATTTAATAGAATCAATGAATCTAATTTCTCAGCACTCTACAAATATAATTGAGATTTCTGAATTTATTTCAACTGTAGCAGAAGAGACCAATCTTTTAGCATTGAATGCATCTATAGAAGCTTCAAGAGCTGGTTCTGAAGGAGCTGGTTTTACAATTGTTGCATCAGAAATAAGGCAACTAGCAGAAAATTCATCTTCAGCTATTAAAAATATTAGAAATACAGTAGAAAATATAATTAAAGCAGTTAATAATGGAGTTTTATATTCAAATGAAGCTCAAGAAGCTCTAAATTACATAATTAATGGTACCGAACTTATAACTAATAAAATAGAAGATATAAATGAAAAAATTAAAAATCAATCTGGCATTACAACTAATATCCATAATGATGTTGAAAATATAAATACACTTATAAATGAAAACTCATCACTACTTATAGAAATGATGACTTCAATAAAAAACCTTTCTAAACAATCCGATATTCTAAAAGAAATTTTATCTCATTTTAAATATTCAACTGAAGAACAAAATATTCATAGAAATATTTTTGGTGTAAATCAAGACTTAATAAATAATAAAAATAAATGAAAAAAAGATATTACTGTCTATCGGATTATTTTAAGAATAAATATAATAAAAAAGTTTATAAAATTTCAATAGATGGGGGCTTTTCCTGCCCTGGTAGATGTGCTTATTGCTCCTCTAATGGTTCTCTTGCCCCATACAATAGATTTTTTCAAAAAAAAATAGATAAAAATTTAATAACTAGATTTATTTCAATAGAAGAAAGAAAAAAATATATAGAAAATCAGATAATAAAATCTTTAGACTATTTTAAGAAAAAGAATATTTCAGATTTATATATTTATTTCCAAGCTTTTTCAAACCTCTTTGATACAAATGAGAATATTTATGAAATTTACAATTTTACCCTCTCTTTATATAATTTTAGAGGTTTGATTATAGGTACAAGACCTGATACAATAAATGAAGAAAAATTGGAAATTTTAGAAAATATTATTAATAAAAATAATAGAGAGATAGATCTATGGATTGAAATAGGTCTTCAAACCTCAAATGATAAAACATTAAAGTTAATAAATAGAAACTCAAAAGCAAAAGATTTTGAAAATGCAGTTAATATCATTAAAAAATTCAAAAATATTAATATTGGAACTCATGTTATTTTAGGTTTACCTTATGAAACAAAAGAAGATTTTATTAATACTATTAAATTTGTTAATAAAAATCAAATAAATGGAATTAAATTTCATTACCTATACATTTTGAAAGATACCCCAATCTATTATTTTTATTTAAAAAATAAATTTAATATGCTAAATTTTGATGAGTACATAGAATCTTTAGCTTTATGTTTAGGATACTTGGATAAAAATACTATTATATTTAGACTCTTTTCTGATCCTGAACCAGGAGAATATTTACCTAAATATAATATTCCTAAAAGTAAAGCAATTAAAACTTTAGATGAATATCTTGATAAACATGATATATTTCAGGGTAAATTTTTAATATAATTAAAAGATAAAAATAAAAAAGCTAATTAATAAAATAAATATTTAATAAGAAATAATTTTTATTATTAATATTATTATTTAGGAATTATTTTATGTTTTTTTTTAATTTTTTTAAAAAATATTTTCACAAAATACTTAAATTTTATATTCTAACAATTCCACTAATTTTTTTTAGCTGTACAAAATTAGAAGATAACTTTAATTCAAATAAAAAATTTAATATTTATAAAAATTGTGAAACCATATATCTTTCATTAAATAGATTTCCTGAAAATTTAAATCCTTTTATAAAAGGCAATATTAATGAAAATATTATTAAGAATTTATTATTTGATTCTATTATTTATATTGAACCTAAAAATTTGAAATTATACTCTAATTATCTTGAAAAAATTATATTTGATCTTGAAAATAATAAAGTTACAATTAAATTCTTAAACAATTCATTAAATATAAATTTATTTCTAAGACAAATCAATTTTCTAATAAAAAATATAAATAATTCAGAAGGAATAAAACTAGATTACTTAAATAAAATAAAATTAAATCAACTAGATGAAAATAGTTTAGAAGTAGAGTTTCTAAAAAAATTAGAAATTTTTGAAATAAATCAAACAATTCTAAATTTATTATCTTGTCCTATTTTAAGCGAAAATATTATTTTAGCATTGGAAGAAAAAAGTGATAATTTTTATAAAATATTTACGCCTGAAAAACTTAAAGGAAAATACTTAACTGGTCCTTATTTTATAGACAATGTATCTTCAAAAACTATAAGTTTAAAATTAAATAAAAATTTTAAAAATCCTTCATTTGAAAAAATTTTACTAGATAAATATATTGAATCAACCAATTTAGTTTTTACCATATATAAATCATTTGAAGAAGAGTTAAATGATTTTTTGATCGGAAATCTTGATATAATCTATTTTAATGATGAAAATTTATTGACAATTTTTAAAAAATTCCCTGCTTCAATAGGTCTTATAAAAATACTTAATCCATATAATAACTTGCATCTAATAAATAATTTAAATTTTAAACAAAGTATTCTATTTAATAAACTTAAATTAGATTTCTCTAAAGAATACGAAAAAAATAATTTTAAAATTTTTTTACCATATATAATTAATAAAAATAATAATAACTCAAGACATATAAAAGTATTAAATTCAAATAAGAATAATATCTTAACAATCCTTTCTCAAGAAAAGGAAGATAATAATAATAACCAAAAAGAAATTATTTTACTTACAAATAATGATGAAAAAATAATAAATTTGATTAATAATTCATTAAAAAACAAGAATATTAATTATCAAATAAGTATTGAAGATTCAATTACTTTTATTGCAAAGATATATGGAAACTTACAATGGAATATAGCATTTATATCTTTAAGTCATTCTTTATGGAATTTACCTGATCTAGATTTTTTTAATCCATATTCTTATGGTCATATCGTTAATCTTTCAAATACTAAAAAAGTTGAAGAAATAAATATATTTTCTTTAATTACTGAGTTATGGGACATTAGAAATTACTTTATTATTAAAAAAGGAATATTAATTCCTAACAATAAAAAATTAAATTCTATAATTAAAGATATACAAGAATACTTAAAAAAATCAGAAATGATCTATCCTATTTATTACAAACCAGTTTTCATAGCTTATAATAAAAAATTGAGAAATTTAAATCCTTTAATATATAACAATTTAATTGATTATTCATTTCCTAAAATGATATACCTAAGAAAGAAGAAATAAAAAAATTATAATGGAGCAAATTTTTATGAACAATCCAACGACAAAAAATATACCAATAATAGATTTGCATTCAGATACTTTTTACAAAAAGCTTTTTTTATCTGATTATGAGGAAGCTAAATTTTTATATATAAAAAAAGGGGACTCTTATATTAATATTGAAGAAAATTTTCATGTTACAGCTGAAAAAATAAGAAAAGGTAATATAAGAGTATCGGTTCAGTCCCTTTATCTTTCAAACAAAAATAATGAAGCACCATTAAAAAATGGCATGAAAATTTTAAGTTTAATAAAAAAGTTTATAAAAGATAATAACGATTTTTATCAAGTTTATAATATTAAAGATATCAATGAAAATATTAATAAAAAATATGGTATTCTTGTTTCCATTGAAGGTCTTGAAATAATTGAAAATAATTTAGAATTTTTAGAACTTTTCTATGAACTTGGTGTCAGAATTGTAGCACCAACATGGAATAGAATAACTCCATTTATGGGAAATGTAATAGAATCTTATGGGCTTTTCAATAAAGGAAAGGAATTAATAAATAAACTAAATGAACTAAAACTAATTATCGATGTTTCCCATATGGGAGAAAAAGAATTTTATGAAGTATGTAATTTAGCAAGAACTCCTGTTATTGCATCTCATTCTAATGTATGGAGTATTAATAATCATAATAGAAACTTAAAAGATGAACAAATTAAAATAATTAAAGAATTAAAAGGAGTAATCGGAATAAACCTTTCACCATCTTTTTTAAAACCAGATAAAGCAATAAATATAGAAAATTCAGAATTTCCAGAATCATATTATTGGATTTATAATATAATAGATTATCTAAGCTCTAAATTTGGAGATGAAATAATTTCATTTGGAGCTGATTTCGATGGAATATATTTACTTCCTAATGGTATCTATGGTATCGATTTTTATTCAGACTTTATAAATTTTTTAATATATAAAGGATTAAAAATTGAAACTATTGAAAATATATGTTATAAGAATTTTTTAAATGTTTTCTCAACTATTTAACAAATTTAAATATACTTGATTTTATTTTTTTAAATTGTACAGTAAGTAAAAATAATATCATTATATAATTAAACCTTTATTTTATGAATGATTTTATTCATATTATTAATTTTGCAATTGAAAGAGAAAAAGAATCTATAGAATTCTATAATAATTTAGAGAAAAAATTCACTGAACCAAATATTAAAAATTACATTAGTAATATAATTAATATAGAAAAAACCCATATTACTAAACTAAATAATATTAAAAATCAAGATTTTATAAATAATTTGAAATCTGAAATTGACAAAATCAAATTAGAAGAAAAATCTCTTATCGATTATTTAAATATTACATATATTTCAGATCAAGACAAAAATTATTACTCTGAACTTCAAGAATTGTTAATAATTGCTATAAAAAAAGAAAATTTATCTTTAGATTTATATTTAAAATTATCAGAAAAATTTAGTAATATTAAAGAGCTTAAAAACATATTTTTTATTCTTGCTAATGAAGAAAAAGAGCATAAAAAATATTTTGAAAATTTATATAATAATTACATATTAAAAGAATTTTAATTATTTATTAAATAAAAATATAAAAATTATGGAATTAGAAAAAGCTTGCTGTAAAAAAATTATTAAAAAAATATTGAAAAAATATAATGAAAATTACATTGAAAATATTTTACCTATTTTACAAGAAATAAAAGATCATTTCGGTTATATTTCAATGGATTTTATAAAAATAATTTCAGAAAATACATCAATACCTGAAACTGAAATAATAGGTGTAGCTTCATTTTATAGCAGTTTTAAATTCAATAAATCTGGCAAATATAACATTAAAATATGTCATGGCACAGCTTGTCATGTCAATGGAGCAGAACAGATTAAAGATGCTATTATTGAAATTTTAAAAATAAATACAGGTGAAACTACTAATGATGGTTTATTTTCAATTGAAGAAGTTGCTTGTCTTGGTTGCTGCTCACTTGCACCAGTTATTATGATAAATGAAAAGGTTTTTGGAAAACTTGAACCACAAAAAATAAAAAAAATAATTGATGAACTTAAAAATAAATAAATTATTATTTTTATCAAAAAATTATTAATTAAACATTAAAAATTAAATATAAATTAAAAATAAAATATTTAAATTTTATAATTTAATTAAAAAAAATAAAAAAACTTTTTAAATTTTAAAAACTAATAAATTAGGTTTGAAATATTAATTAAATTAAATATTTAATACACAAAATTTTATAAAATATTAATATGGAAAATTTTGAAAAAAATTTAACTGATCAATTATTATATTTTAGTCCAGAAAAACTAGACTCTATAAATATTGTAATGGCCTCATGTAGTATATCTGCTGGTGCAAACGAAGTTTATTCATTTTTTTATGAAAAATTGAAAAAAATAAATAAAGTAAATATTCTTAAAAAATCGGGATGTAATGGTTTTTGTCATAAGGAACCAATTTTAGAAATATTCTTATTAGAAAATGAGCTTGATAAAGAAAAAAAATATAAATTATCTTTTACAAATGTCGATTTAAACCTTTCATCATTAATTTTTGATTATTTATTTATTAAAAAAAAGTTTGAGAAAGAAGATATTATTAAAATTCAAAGTAGAATTGACTTTTTACCAATAGAAAACCAATTTAGAATAGTTTTGAGAAATTCAGGAAATATTGATCCTGAAAATATTGAAGATTATATAAACAAAATGGGTTATGAAGCATTAAAAAAAGTATTAAAAACAATGTCTCCAGAGGAAGTTATTCTTGAAATAAAAAAATCAGGATTAAGAGGAAGAGGAGGTGCTGGTTTCCCAACTGGTTTAAAATGGGAAATAACATATAAAAATAAGAATAAAACAAAATATATAATATGTAATGGTGATGAAGGTGATCCTGGAGCATTTATGGACAGAGCAGTTCTTGAAGGAGATCCTCATTCTGTGCTTGAAGGATTAATTATTGGAGGTTATGCCACAGAAGCCAAAAAGGGTATTTTCTATATTAGAGAAGAATACCCTCTTGCATTAAAAAGAGTAAGCATTGCTATAGAGCAAGCATATAAAAAAGGTTTTTTAGGAAATAATATTTTAGGAAGTAACTTTTCTTTTGATGTTGAAATAAAGAGAGGAGCAGGCGCTTTTGTGTGCGGAGAAGAAACTGCTTTAATACACTCAATAGAAGGTAAAAGAGGAATTCCAAGAAAAAAGCCACCATTCCCTTCTGAAAGAGGAGTTTATAATAAACCAACAACTATTAACAATGTAGAAACTTTTGCAAATATTCCATGGATAATATTAAATGGTTCATCTAAATTTAATTCTATAGGAACAGAACATTCCAAAGGAACAAAAGTCTTTTCTTTAGCAGGTAAAATTAATAATTCAGGTCTTGTAGAAGTACCTATGGGCATAACACTCTATGATTTAATTTTTAAAGTTGGGGGTGGTTTACCAAATAATAAAAAATTTAAAGCTATTCAAATAGGAGGACCTTCTGGTGGATGTTTATCTGAAGAACATTTAAACATTAAAATTGACTATGAAGAACTTATAAAAACTGGTGCAATAATGGGATCTGGAGGAATTATTGTTTTAGATGAAGAATCTTGTATAGTTGATGTTGCAAAATATTTTCTTAATTTTACTCAAAATGAATCGTGTGGTAAATGTACATTTTGTAGAATTGGCACAAGAAGAATGTTAGAAATCCTTCAAAAAATTACTGATGGAGAAGCAACCCTTGAAGATATTAATAAATTAGAAGATTTAGCATACAAAATTAAAAATTCATCATTGTGTGGATTAGGCCAAAGTGCACCAAATCCAATAGTAACTACTCTGAAATATTTTAGAGATGAATATATAGAACATATTACAGATAAAACGTGTAGAGCAAAGAAATGCAAAAAACTTTTAAAATATGATATAATAGAATCTATTTGTACAGGTTGTGCACTATGTTATAAAATTTGCCCTGTTAAAGCCATAACAGGTGATAAAATTAATAAATACACTATTGATCCAAATAAATGTATAAAATGTGGTTTATGTTATAAAGCATGTAAATTTAATGCAATCAATTTAAGATAAAAAATTAAGAAATAAATTTATTTTTAATATAAATAATATTATCATTTTTATTCTAATATTTTGGAAAATAATATGGAAGAAATTTCACTAAAAGAGAAAAAAGAAAAAAAAATAATAAAAATAAAAATTAACAACAATGATTATGAAGCTTTTGAAAATGAAACAATACTAAATCTATTAATCAGAAATAATATTAATGTACCAAATTTTTGTTATGATAAACACCTTAATCCATTTTCTTCATGTTTTACATGTATTATAAAAGTTAAAAATATGAAAGGATTTCAGCCAGCTTGTTCTACATATGCTGTAGAAGGGATGGAAATAATTACTAATTCTGATGAAATTTTTAATACAAGGAAAACAAACCTTGAATTACTATCTTCTAATCATTTTGCTGATTGCTTCGGTCCATGTAAAATTGAATGTCCTGCTAATGTTGATATACAAACATATATTTTACTTGCTAAATTAGGATTATTTAGAGAGGCAATAAAAGTAATTAAAGATTCAATCCCCTTACCAGCAACTATAGGAAGAGTTTGCCCTTCTTTTTGTGAAAAAAATTGTAGAAGAAACTATATAGATTCATCAGTAGGAATTAACAATATAAAAAGGATAATAGCAGATAATGATATCTTCTCAGATAATCCATACATCCCAGAAATAAATAAAGAAAGTGGTTTTAAAGTTGCTATAATTGGTTCTGGACCTGCTGGTTTATCAGCTGCATATTATTTAAGACAGCAGGGCCACAAAATTGATATTTTTGAGAAAATGCCCCTCCCTGGAGGAATGTTAAGATATGGAATACCAGAATATAGACTTCCTAAAGAATTATTAGATAGAGAGATTTCACAATTTTATAAAATGGGAATAAACTTCTTTTTTAATACGGAGTTTGGCAAAGATATTACAATTGATACATTAAAAGAAAACGGTTATGATGCTATCTTTATTGGAATAGGTGCACAATCTGGAAATTTTATGGGAATTGAAGGAGAACAACTTGATAATATAAGAATTGCAGTAGATTTCCTTAGAGAAATTGCAACAAACAACTTTAAAAATAATAACAATTATAATTATAAAAATGTAGTAATTATTGGAGGAGGAAATACAGCTTTTGATTCTGCAAGAACTATTTTAAGATTAGGAGCAGAAAATGTTACTATTATTTACAGAAGAACCATAAACGAAATGCCTGCAAATAAAGAAGAAATTGAAGAAGCAATTGAAGAAGGTATAAAAATTTTAGAGTTATCTGCTCCAATTAAATTTATTGGTAATAAAAAAGTCGAAAAAGTTGAATTAATTAAAATGAAATTAGGAGACCCTGACTCATCAGGAAGAAGATCTCCTATCCCAATTGAAAATTCAAATTATATTATCGAATGTGATCTTGTAATTGAAGCTATCTCACAAAAAATAGAAACAAAATATATTAATTTTTTAAGTTTAAATTTAGATGGAACAATAAAAGTAAATTCAGATACTTTTGAAACATCAATTCGTGGAATATTTGCTGGAGGAGATGTAATTAATGGTCCTGATACCGTTGTTAAAGCTTTAGCTGATGGTAAAAAAGCTGCAATAAATATAAATAAGTATCTATATGGATTAAATAAGAACAATAATAATGAAAACTATAATTTCGTTAATACAACTTTAACACCTAATCAAAATTTATTAAACTTTTATATTTCCAAGGATGTTTTTTTCAAAAGTGAAAAAGAAAAAAATGAATATTTTAAAAATTATTATAAAAATTTTCCAACTATTGAAAAAACTAAACCTCAAAAAATAAAAGCTGAAGAAAGAAAATTAAACTTTATTGAATTTAATAAAGGAATTAATTTAAATGATTTAAATATTGAAATTGAAAGATGTTTACAATGTGGTTGTAATGATATTAATGAATGTAAACTAAAAAAATATGGGGAAGAATATAATGTAAATATTAAAAATTACCTTGGGAAATATAAAAATGAGAATATTGACTCATCATCATATTTCTTATTATTTGACAAAAATAAATGTATAAATTGTGGTAAATGTATAGAAGTGTGTTCAAATATCTTAGGACAAAATATTTTAGGATTTTTCAGAAGAGGTTTTGAGACAAAAGTACAAACTGCATTTGATATCCCTTTTTCTGAAACTCAATGTATAAAATGTGGCAATTGTATTAATCTTTGTCCTGTTGGCGCTTTAACAGATAAACTAAATAATACTTCAGTAGGAACATTTTATAGAGAATATGAGAAAAATGTTGAATGCTATTATTGCTCTAAAAAATGTAATTTAAGAATAAAATATATCCAAGATGAAATGATAAGAATAAAATCTGATGATATCATTTGTAAAACAGGTAAAACTGACATAATTTTACTTAATAAGTTTTATAAATTATTAAAGATTAACTTTAACAAAAAATATAAAATTAAAAATATTAATGCTACTCTATTAAATTTTGATGATTTTATATCTTCAATAGAAGACAAAAAAGATATAGAAAAAACAATTTTCCTTTTTACAAAATATATTTCATTAAGCAAAATAGAAAAGCTATTCCCCAAAATTAGGATTTCTTTTGAAAATAATAATTTATTATTTATACCATTTTTTGACCAAGATAATAAATTAAATTACCTTAGAAAGCATAAAATAAAAAATAATTTTATTGATTTGCAAATTTATAAAAATAAAAAAATAACTTTATTTTCAAAAATAAAAAATTATGGAGTTTCTACAGCATTGTTTTTATCTGCACCATATGAAAATATTTTCTACTTAGATAAAAAAAATAGTTACAAAAAATTTTTTAGATATACATTAATAGAACATATTGATAAATTATTTAATATTAAGATAAAAGATGATCTAATTTCAATTTTTAATATTGATGATTATAAAATAAGTGAATTAAAAAAAATATTAAAGTACTTTAAACTATTTAATGAAATAAATATTATTTCTTCCTTTCCCGACTATAAATCCAAATATGAAATTTCAAAGAAATCAATAAACAATTTAATAACAAACAACAGCAATAAAATTAAAAATATTTTTTACTTTATAGATATTCTCGATATTATTGAAATAAACAAAATAAATTTAAACAACATTAATTTATTAAATAATAAAAATATAGTAATTTCACAAAAAACATTAGAAAATTTAATTTACCAAAATATTACAAAGAATAATTTCATAAAAAACTTAGAAAATATAGATATCATCTTGCTTCCCTTTTTTATATAATTTATTTTTATCAAATTTATTATATAACAATTTTAAAACAAAAAAACATTGGAATAACTAAAAATAAAATAATATAATTTTTTATATTTTTATTAATATCAGTGAATATTTTGTAAATATAAAGATCCACCGATAAATTCTCTAAGAATTGAAGTATTTGGAACAAGATCTGGTGGTATAGGAATAAAATGAATTAAATAATCAAGTAACATTTGAGCCATAGGATAATAATCATCATCCTGATCAATAGATTTTAGAAGTGGTTCTGCAAAAGTTTTTAGTACAGATAATTCATAGGATAAACTTGAGTTAAAATAAACATTTGCATTATTTTGATATGGGAAAATATAATTATCTTCCCCCTTTCTAACAGAATTCCATCTTTTTAGAGTCTCAATAGCAGAAATCCCTCTATATCTAAAATCTCTAACAAGTCTTCTATAAAGCCTACTAATTGTTGTAGGAATTCTTATAGAATTTGTTAAATTTAGTTGAGTCAAAGGGGAAATATATATTCTAAATTGATATTTTGGATCTATATTATATGTTAATTTTGGATTAAGTCCATGTATTCCCTCAACTATTACAACAACATCTTTTTCTGGCTTATAATATAAACCTTCAGAAGCTCTTTTACCTTTTTTAAAATCATATATTGGTAAGACAGTTTCTTTTCCTTCAAATATACTATTTAAATTATCATTAAAAACTTCTATATCCAAAGCCTCAATAACTTCATAATTATAATCACCTGTTTCATCTCTAGGGGTTTTTTCCCTATCAACAAAATAATTGTCAAGAGATATTTGATAAGAATTTATACCCATCGATTTTAAATATGTCATTAATTTAATTGAAAAAGTAGTTTTTCCAGAAGATGAAGGTCCTGCTATTAATATAAGTCTTTTTTCTCTATCTTCTAAAATTTTTTTTACAATATCAGATATTTTATTCTCTTGCAAAGCTTCTGAAATTAATATAATATCAAGTAATCTATTGTCAGAAATCTGTTTATTTAAATTACCTACATTATCAAACTTTAATATTTTCCCCCAATCTTCTTGATCTTTATATACAAAAAATAATTTTTTTTGATCTTCAAACTTAACAAATTCTGGGAAATTTTTTTGTTTTGGATATCTTAAAATAATTCCATCCTTATATTTAGATATTTTATAATATTTAAGCAATCCAGTATTAATAACAATTGGAGTAATTATAAAATCACTAAAATCTTTCAATTTTGCTAAAAGAATTGATGTAGAAGATGAGTATTTCAATAAATTATATTTATCATATTCATTTTGAAAAATTTTTTTTGCTTCTTCTTTATCAAAAGAAACTATCTCTATTTTTAATTTTTCACTTACAATACTATCGAACATAAAATTAATTCTTTCTATATCGTTTTCATTTATCTCTTCTCCATCTTCTTTATAAAAATATAAACCATCTGAAAGAGAATGTGATATTATTAAATTATTTTTTTTAAATATACTTTTCCATACATAAAATAATAAAAAAGTAAGTGAATTTACATATATCCTAAAACCAAAATCCTCATTAGGATAAATAAACTTAATTTCCCCTGATGTTTTTAAATGATAATCAAGAGAAACAACTCTATTATTTAAAATAGCTCCCATTATATTATCATTCAATATATCTAATCCAAATTCATCCACAATATCTACTATTTTTGAACCGTACGGTACAATTAATGTTTTACCATTGTAGGTGATATTTAAATTATTAATCATATTTTCCTCTCAATTTTTTAAATAAAAAAATATTATAAATAAAAATTCAAAAATATTTAAACAATAGCTATTAATTAATGTACTATTAAAATATATTGAATATTAATAAAATAATGATTTAAAAGATTAAAACCCAGGATACCGATATATGGGAATAAGGGTTAGAACCCTTTTTTTAAAGTGGGTATCCGCAATCCAGTTATCAGGAAACAAGGGGATTCCCCAAGTCTCTCTTAAACTGGATAATGTAGGATTCCCCTACTATGTATGTGTAGATTCCTTTTTTTTATCCCCAACTCGTATATCCCAGGCTAATTAAATTTTAATATATAAATTTTAAAAATCAATATTGAATCAAATTTAATCTAATAATGAATAACTATTAAATTAAAATTATTAATAAAAATAAATTTAAATAACAAAAAACTAAATATAAAAAAAATCTTTAAATAAATTTCATTTGACTAAATTTATAAACTAAATATTATGTAAGTGTAATTAAAAAATAAATAAAAAGATATAAAATAAGAAATAAAAAATGAAAATAAAAGAAGTAATACATATTACTCAAGCAACTATATACAATTGTCCTAATTTTGAGTTTGAAGTTCATTATGGGTTTTGTTCTGATTTAATGAGTGATGTATTATTAAATATGAATGAGTATGGAGATATGGCTCTTCTAATTTCAGGGCTTGTTAATACCCAGTTAATTAGAACTGCTGAAGTACTTGATTTAAAAGCTATTTTGCTTGTAAGAGGTAAAAAACCTTCAATTGAGCTTATTAACCTTGCTAAGGAAAATGATATTATTTTACTTGGAACCAACATGTCTGCCTATAAAGCATGTGGTGAACTATATAAAAATAATTTAAGTGCTCTATTCTAAATTTTATGTTAAAAGTAAAACTATTTTGTGGAATTTTAATAAATAATTTAATCTTAAAAGATAAACTAATTAAAATATTACAGAAAAAATTTGGAAAGATTGATTATATAAGTGAACCTTACATTTTTAACTATACAGATTATTATAATAATGAAATGGGGAATCAAATTTATAGGTTTTATGTATCTTTTGAAAAACTTATATACGGTTTTTCTCTTGGTAAAATTAAACTTATTACAAATAAAATAGAAAAAAAATTTTCAAAAAACAAAAAAAGAAATGTCAATATAGATCCTGGATTTATTTCTCTCGCAAACTTATGCTTAGCAACAACTAAAAATTTTTCACATAGAATACCATTAAATCAAAAAATTTATGCAGAAGTAACTTTAATTTATAGAAACAAAAAGTTCAACATTTTACCATGGACATATCCTGACTATAAAGATGAAAAAAATTTTATTCATTTTGAAAATATAAGAAATATATTAAAAAACCAATTAAAATTAAAAAACTAAAACTTTTTAAGGAGGAAAATATGTCATTAAAGAACAATATAATTCTTACTATTATTATTATTTTGTTTATTTTTATATTTATTATGTTTGTTGCTAATCCTTTCGTTATTATTAAATATGGAGAAGCTGTAGTTGTTGAAAACAGAATTATTGGGACTATTAGAAAAATTACAAAACCAGGTTTTCATTTTCTTGTTCCTTTTATGGAAGTCTATCAAAAATATAATTTAAAAGTACAATCTTACACCATGGTAGCAATAAAGGATGAAGTTGATAAGTCAAAGGATGATGCTTTAGAAGTTCTAACCTCAGATGGACAACCAGCTTGGTTAGATATTTCTGTTTTATATAGATATGACCCAGAGAAATTAATAGATTTTCATAAAAGTTTTAATGAAAAAACTTTTGTAGAAAATATTCTAAGACCAATTTTAAGAAGCTCAATAAGAAACATTATCTCTAAATATTCATCAATAGAACTATATTCATCAAATCCTGAAGATATTGCAAAGACACTCGGTAAACCTTTGAATGAATTAACGAAACAATACATAGGAAGAATTGGGATCCAAAATGAGATTTTTGAGACATTAAAAAAAGAACTTGCAGATAAATATATTATACTTGATGATTTTAAAATAAGAAATGTTAAATTCTCAGAAATGTACCAAAAAGCTATTGAAGAAAAACAAATAGCTCAACAACAGGTTGAAAAAGCAGAAAGAGAAAAACAGAGAATTATTATCGAATCTGAAGCATATAGAGAATCAGTACTCATTAAAGCTAAAGCAGATTCAGAAGCAATTGCACTTATAGGTGAAATGCTAAGAAGATATCCTAATTACATAACTTATTCATATGTCCAAAAAATTGCTGATGATATAAAAATTATTATTACTAACGAAAAAGCAATATTAAATTTAAGTCAATTTTTAACAGAATAGGTACTTAAAGTATTAGTTTTCATTATCAGTTTTTTTTATAGATCCCTTTATAAAATTTAGTAAGTCTTTTTTAGATTTTTCTAATTCTTTATCTATTTTTTTTATTAAATTTTTTTCTTCATATAAACCAAAATTCGAATTTGACCAATTTTTTAATATATTTAGTTCACTATAAGAAAAATAAATTTCAGATTCTCCTTTATTGTTTTTTATTTTATCTAACTTCTGGAAAATAGAATTTTCTTCACCTATATAAAAAATATTATCCCCAAACCTGTTTTTAGTATTTTCATCATACCATCTTAAAATTATTTTTACTTCTATATTATTTAAAATCATAATCAATACACTTTTAAATAATTAATAAAACTTAATATAAAAATTTATTAAACAAAATATTTATTTAAGCTTTATTATTAAAACATTTAATTGGTAAAACTTAGAAAACATTTTTGTTATAATTATTTTAAATACAATATAAATGTTGTTCCTATATTTTTTTTATAATTTATTTCAATTACTATATTATAAACTTTACAAATTTTTTTTACTATTTCAAGACCATATCCGTGTATTTTGTCAAAATCCTTTTCATCCCTCTCTATTCTTTTAATATTATTAAGAAAAATATTTTTTAATTTTTCTTCATCAAAACTGTTTCCATTATCATTAACTATTATAACATATTTAATTTTATCTTCTTCATAATTTATTCCATTGCTATAAATAAATTTATTTAATTGACTCAATTCTAAATTTTGTTTTATTTGATTAAATTTATCTTTATTTTGGTACTCCAATAGAAAAATTTTAACAATTTTTTCCAGTTTATTATTATGAATAATAGAATTCTTTAATAAATTTTCAATAAGGGATCTTAAATGGTTTTTTGAAATTTTATAATACAAATCTTTCCCTAAATCATATTCAATAAAAATACTATTATTTTCAAAATATTTCTGCACTTTTTTTATACATATTTCAATTTCAGATGTTATATTAATATTTTCTACAATTTCGTTTGAATAAGATATATTCCTTGAATATTTATTTATTTCATTAATTAACTCTGTTATTCTCTCTATTTCAGAATCTATCTCATTTAAAGTTTTAATATCAAGCTTAATAACTCCATCATATATTCCATAAATATAAGATTTTATTATATTTATGGGAGTAGTAATATCATGAGTTATACTTTTAATCATACTTTTTAAATATTCTTCTTCATTTTTTAATTTGCAAGCTAATTTGTTGAATTCTTCTATTAAAAGCCCAAGTTCATCGTTTCTCTTTTCATTTAAATTAACATCATAATCTCCTCCTGCTAATTTAATTGTCTGCTTTGCAATTTTTCTTATAGAGTTTGAAAAATTTTTAGTAATTAAGTAAATTAGAGGAACAGATAAAATAACTAAAATAATATAAATATATACAAAATATGTTTTTAATCTAGATAAAAATTTTTTACCATCTTCATTATAAATAATATAGTTTATAATATAAAATCTATTATTAAACCTTAAAGTAAAGTTTTCTAAAATAAATCCTTTTTTTAATTTTGGTGGAGTAGGTTGTTTTAAAGGGTTAAAATATTCCGAAAAAAACCTATCTTTTATAGCTTTTCTAGCTCTTTTAATAAAATCATTTTCATTTCTAAAATCATTTTTTCTCATTTCATCAATAAACTCTGGAGGCCAAGGAAAAGGTAGTTTAATTGTATCCGACTTAGCATAAAAATATAATAATCTTCTATTAAGGAAAATATTTAAGCTTACTACAAAGTAAGATTCATTTATTATTTTATTAATTTTTAGAACTTTCTCTTTAATTAAATCATTATCTTTAGTAATAGAAAGCATAAAATCATTTTTTAAGAAATAAGCTTTAATCTGATTATCAATTTCAACAATTACAGATTCAATACTTTGGATAAACTTTTGCTTTTGTTCATTTATATTATTTAAAAGAAAAAGACCAAATTCTTTCTCTATTAAAAAAATAAATAAATTATATGATAAAATTATAAATACCAATAAGAATAAATTAATAGCAAAAAACAATTTAAAAAATATCGGAATTTTTATATTTTTCATTTATTCTTCTACTTTATATCCAAGACCAAACACTGTTTTAATATAATCTCTCTTAATTTTTTTTCTAATATTTTTTATGTGAGCATCAACTGTTCTTTCTGATATATATGAACCATCATTAAAAATAGAATTTATTATCTGATCTCTTGTAAAAACAATCCCCTTATTCTTAATTAATTTATATAATATCTCAAATTCAACTTTGGTTAGCTCAATTTTCTCATTTTCTATAAAAACTAAAAACCTTTTTTTATCAATTTTTAAATCTTTATAAATTATTACATTTTCATCTAATAAATCTTTTCCTACTCTTTTAAGTATATTCTTAACTCTTAAAACTATTTCATAAGGAGATACTGGTTTTACAACATAGTCATCAGACCCCAGGAGCAATCCCTCAATTCTATCCTGTTCCGTTCCTCTTGCAGTAAGCATCAAAACTGGAATATTCATACTGTTTTTTCTTAAATATCTTAATAAATCATCTCCTTCCCCATCTGGAAGTAATCTATCAAGAATAATTATATCAATATTATTTGATTTGTTTGAAATAATTTCTAAAGCTTTTTTTAAATTATTCGACTCTAATACTTGAAATGATTCTTTTTCAAAATAAAGCTTCAGAATATTAAGAAACTTTTCCTCATCCTCAACAATCAATACTTTCATAATTAATAAAAATTAAATAATAATAATATAAAATATTATAATATATAAATAATAAATATTTTTTTATTAAATTAAATTAATTTTCAATCAAATAAATAATCTATAGAATTGAAAAATTTATGAATTTTTTATAAATTTTTTAAATATTTTTATTTTCCAAATATTTAATCAATAACTCTTTAATATCTTCAAAATTAAAAGGTTTAAGCAATAAATAATCAAAACCATACTCTTTATAATTTGATAGAACCGGATTAGAAGAATAACCACTTGAAACAACAAAAAATATCTGAGGATATCTCAGTTTAAGAATATTAATTATTTCTGCTCCACCAAGAGAATCTGGTAAAATTAAATCAAGAATACATATATCTATCTTATTCCTATTTAATATATTAAAAAGTTCAGAATCATTCTTCGATATTAGAATATTAATTTTAAAATATCCAAATAATTTTTTAACTGTATTTAATACAACTTCATCATCATCCATAATAGCAATATTTAAATTTTTGAAGTTTAATTTTTCATAAATATTTTCATTATCATTTCTCTCTTCTGAAATTATCAATTCTTTTGTTGATGGAAACAAAAGATAAAATATTGCACCATTACTTCCTTCTTTATTTTTAAAATAAATGTAGGCATCATGGTTTTTACATATTGTTTTTACAGATGATAAGCCAAGCCCACTTCCAAAATTTTTTGTTGTAAAAAATGGATCAAATATTCTATCAGCAAATTCTTCTTTTATTCCAGGACCTTCATCTTCAACTGAAATTATAATATAGAAATTTTCTTTTATCTTTTCATTATTGAAACTACCTAAATTAGAATAGTTAATATTTATTTTAATTTTGCCTTTATTTTCATTAGCTTGAATTGCATTTATAACAATATTATTTAATGCTTGAAAAAATTGATTTTTATCAGCATAAATAAAATATTTCTTAAGCTTTTCCCCATTTTTATTGATTGATTCATTATTAATTATATTTTCTTTATTTATAAGGCTATTTTCAAAATAAATTTCATAACTAACAGGAGAACCTTTAATTGTAAAATCTATAACAGAGTTTATAACATTTATTGGATCAAAAATTTCTTTAACTGGTTGCCCACTTTTTGCGAAAGCAAGCAATTGAGAAGTTATTGATTTTGCATGGTTTGTAACATTCAATGTATTTTCTATTAATTCTTTAACTTCATCAATAGTTTCCTCTTTTAAATATAACCTTGCAAGACTTAAATTACCACAAATACCAGTAAGAAGATTATTAAAATCATGAGCTATTTTACCTGCAAGTAATCCAACAGATTCAATTTTTTGATATCTTAATATCTCATTTTCAGTTCTTCTTTCTTCTGTTATATCCTTAATAATTGCAAGAACATTTCTTTTAATATAACCTTTATAATTTACTTCTATTGGTATTTTGGTAATATGGAATAATCTTCTTGTTTTTTGAGAATCTATTATTTCACATTCTCTTTCTTTAATTATTTTACTTTTAAAAACATCTTCATCATCATATGCAAACTCATAAAAAATTATAAAATTATCTTTATTTAAATGCTCTAAAATGTTTAAATATTTTTTTGAAAAATTGTAGTTTTCAAAAAATGTTTTATTTAATTTATAAAATTTCTTATCCTTTATATATTGAAAAATTGAATTTATATCTTTATTCTTTATTTCATGATATGTTTTTTTTAATTTATTAAAATCAATATTAAAAAAATTTATAAATTTTTTATTTACTTCCTCTACTATAAAATTTTCGTTTATAAGATATATAATAAATGGAATAGAATCTATAATTTTTCTTAACCTTTGAACATTAGTTTCTTTATATATATTTATTTGCTCTTTAGATTTTATAAAAATTATTATAAAAATAAAAATTATTAAAACAAAAAAAATAAAAATAATTAAAAAACTTTTAAAATTTTCTTTTTCTTTTTCTTCAATAAAAGAATAACCTATCCATTTTTTTTCTAAAGTTTTAAGTATTCCCAATCTTTTTGCCCTTTTTATACCTTTATTTATTATTGATAGAAGAACTTTTTCTTCTCTATTTATTCCAAAACAGTTCGACCCCACATAGAGAGGTTCCCCAATAACCTTTACTCTATCTTTAAAATTTTTATTATAAATATGAGTCCAAACAACCTGTTCATCGCCAATAACTGCATCAACTTTTTCTTCAACTAGAATATCAACTGCTTCATAAAAATCATTTACATAGATAATTTCACAAATAATATTATTTTTTCTTAAAAATTCTTCTGCAAAATCTCCTCTTTGCATCGCTATCTTTTTATAAAAAAGATCATTTAAATTATTAATGTCATACCTATTCTTTGAAACAAAAATATAAGCTGGCACATGAAACACATTTTCCGTAAAATTAAATTTTCTCTCCCTATCTTCAGAATAAAATAAGGAAGTTATTCCATCATAATTATTATTTAAGACAAGTTCTTGAGCTTCTTTAAAATTGGTCGAAAAAAATTCAATTTCAAAGCCATAATAAGTTGAAATCCATGTTAAAAGATCAACCATCATCCCTTTTACATTGTTATTTGAATCTATAAACTCAAAAGGAGCATAATTTTTTTGAGTTACAAATTTTATCTTTTTTTTATTTCTAATATACTCTTTTTCACTCTTATTTAATGATAAACTATAAAACAGTTCTTTATTATATGAATGTAAAAATTCCTTATTAAAATTTTTTCTATTAATATTTAACAAAGTAAATAATAATATTAATATTATAATAAAAAATGGAAAGAAAAGAATTAATAAATATTTTACTCTATTCATACAATACTTATTTAAAATTTAATTAATAGACTTAACCAAATAATTTTAAAATAATTAGGTTAAGTTTTGTTAATTATCGAATAAAATATTAAAAAATATTCGGACAAAAATCTAAATATAAAATGTAAAATTAAATCTAATATTTAATTATATATTTAATCTTAAATTAATTTTTCTAATTTTACAAACAATTTTTCAAACAAATGTTATGTTTTATATTTTAATTTTCCATTTTTAAATTCTTCATACCTTGCAAGAATATATAATAGATCAGAAAGTCTATTTACATAAGATATAATATTTGAGTCTACTTTTTCTTCTTTACTTAGTTTAACAATTAATCTTTCTGCTCTTCTAGCAATAGTTCTACAAATATCAAGCTTTGCAGATCCAACAGTACTACCTGGTATTACAA